>NZ_CP028945.1:0-143489 GCF_003443775.1 Vibrio sp. dhg
CCTAAAAGTTCGATTTCCTGAATTGGAACCGAAATTAATCATGCTTCTTGATGAAGCAAAAGAACGCTCTGCGTACTTACTGGGAAAGGTTAATGGCTTAACAAATGTTCTGAAAATGCTCTATGAAGGAAAACAAACGTGTTAAGAGTTTGGCAAAGAGAGTGTTCAGAAAGTACATTAAGAAAATTTAAAGATAATCATCGTCACTTCTTTTGCCAAGCCACGCCGGGGGCTGGTAAAACCGTTCTTGCAGCAACGATTGCTTTAAGGCTGGTGCAAGATGATATGGTTGATCTTGTATTGTGTTTTTCGCCTTCTTTAACGGTTTCGGACGGAATAAAAAGAACCTTTTCTCATACTCTTAATTGCACTTTTAATGGTGGGCTGGGTTCTATTGGACAGTCGCTAACTTATCAATCCATTCAATTCCTTGATGATGAATTTTGGCAAACCCTCCGTAACCGAAGAGTGTTTGTTGTCTTTGATGAAATTCATCATTGCTCGGGTTCAGAGATAGAAAATGCAAATGTTTGGGGGCAACAAGTACTTACAAAGATTCAGGGGCTTGCAACCTATACACTTGCCATGTCAGGAACCCCATGGCGTTCGGATGCTTTACCTATTGTGTTGGGTGAGTACAGTGACCCTGAAGGACAGCTTCTTGTCGACTACCAATACACGTTGAAGCAAGCTATTGCGGATAAGGTTTGCAGATCTCCAAAAATAGTGTTGGTTGACAATGAACATTTGTCTGTGACTTGCGATGAAAAAGTTGAATCATTTTCCTCAATACTAGAGATGATTAAACAGACTAAAACCTCCTATCAGAGTGTCATACATAATCAAGTGCATGCGCCGGAGCAAACCGGACACCCATTCCGGCATTATCCGGACGCATATTCCGTTTTAATCCGGACACCCGTTCCGATTTAACCCGGACGATTTTGGCCTAACTCCGGAATCACTGTCCGGTTTAGCGGAAACCCTGTCCGGATACTCCGGAACCCCTACCTTTTCTCTTTTAAATCAATACCTCACAATCTTTGCTGTCGATTTTAATGCAGCAAGGAAGTGAGAATGCCAAAAAAGAGAACGTCTATGGACAAAATCAAAGAGGTATTGCGCCTCAAATACGAGTGTCACCTATCACTGAGAAAAATCGCTTCCTGCACAAAAGTGAGCCGATCAACGATCTCTGAGATCCTCACTCGCTTTGAACACTACGGCGTCGGTTGGCCATTACCAGACAACCACTCAGAAGCTCAACTTGCTCAAGTGCTGTATCGTGATAAAACCACATCCGCTAGCAAGGTGATGCCAAACTTTAGTTATATCCACAAAGAGCTGCGCCGTCCGCCAATGACCAAGCAGTTGCTTTGGGAGGAATATGTCGCTGAGCATCAAGAGCGTGCTTATCGATACAGTCAGTACTGTGAGCACTATCGGCGTTGGCTTAAAAAGCAAAAGCGCAGTATGCGCCAGAGCCACCTGGCCGGAGGCAAGCTCTTTATCGATTACTGTGGTCCCACCATTCCAATCATCAATCCGGAGACAGGAGAAGTTCGCAACGCTCAAATCTTCGTGGCAACACTGGGCGCTTCAAACTACACCTACGTCGAGGCCTGTGAAAGCCAAAGGCTGGAGCACTGGTTAGAGGCACATGCCAATGCCTTCGAGCACTTCGGTGGTGTACCTGCATTGTTGGTCCCCGATAATCTCAAGGCTGCGGTCACCAAAACCGATCGTTATGAGCCGCAACTTAATGACAGTTACCGCCAGCTCGCCTATCACTATCAAACCGCAGTCATGCCAGCACGGCCATACAAGCCGAAAGATAAGGCCAAGGCTGAGAATGCCGTTCTTGTTGTCGAGCGTTGGATCATGATGCGGCTGCGCAACGAGGTCTTCCATACCTTCAGAGAACTTAATCTGGCGATTAAAGAGCTTATGCAGTCATTAAATCAGCGACGCATGAAAGAGTTGGATGCGAGTCGGGCCGAGTTGTTCAACACGCTGGATAAACCTGCTTTACGACCTCTGCCAGCAGAACGCTTCCTGTACACAGAGTTCAAGCAAGCCAAGGTCGGGCCCGACTACCATATCGAGTATAAGTAACATTACTACTCCGTCCCGCACCAGTTGGTTGGGCAGCATGTTCAACTAGAGGCCAGCCGCCAACTTGTCCGTATCTTCCATCAAGGTCAATGTGTCGCTCAACACCCAGCAAGCGCAAAAATGCGTGGTCAAAGTACCTACACAGAGCATATGCCAAGCAACCACCAGTACCAGAAATGGTCGCCGGAGAAACTACAGAGTTGGGCAGCGAGGATCGGTCCCGCAACGAAGGAAGTCATCAGCCATCTTCTCCAGTCCAAAGACCATCCTGCCCAGGCAACCCGCAGCTGCTTAGGGCTACTGAACCTCTCCACCAAACATAGTGATCAGCGCCTCGAGCAAGCCTGCAAAGACGCTCTCATCGTCAACAAGCCGTACCTGAGGTTCATCAAAAACCTACTGCAAAATCACCGTGAGGGACGGTTGTCGACTTCACCAGAACTCACGCCGGACATCCAGCACAGCAATGTTCGCGGCCCAGATAGTTATCACTAGGAGCACACCATGAACTCAATCAATGAACAACTTAAAGCCCTGCGTCTTGGTCATGCAGCGACAGCATTAGAGCAGCAACGAGAGCAGGCTTCGACCTATGCTGAACTGAGCTTCGAAGAGAGGCTCACTCTGCTGCTAGAAAGTGAAATACTCGGTAGAAACCAAGCTAAGATCCTCAGACTTAAGCGTCAAGCAAAGCTTAGGTTAGATGGGCTTGCTAGCCAAATTATCTACGAAGAAGGTCGGGGGTTACGGCGAGTGCAAATAAGCGAACTGCTCACTGGCAAATACCTTCAGAAGAAGCAAAACGTTCTGATCACAGGCCCAACAGGGGCCGGTAAAACATACCTCGCTTGCGCGTTGGCGGGACAAGCGTGTGAGCAACTGCATAGCGCAAGATATTACCGCCTGAGCCGACTACTCGATGATCTTAGTTCCGGTCGCCTTGATGGCACGTACCAAAAGCAACTCCAAGCGCTAGCCCGAAAAGACCTCTTGATCTTAGATGACTGGGGAATGGAAAAACTGAGTCCAGATCATGCTGGCCATCTACTAGAGCTTCTTGAGGATCGATACCAAACGAGCAGTACGATCATGGTCAGCCAATTACCGGTTAAGGAGTGGTACAACATGATCGGTAATGCCACCGTCGCTGACGCTCTATTAGATAGGCTAATCCACAATAGCCACCGCATAGAGCTAAAAGGTGAATCAATGAGAAAACTGGCACAAACCGGACAGGTAGAGTAAAAATAGGGGTAGAGAAAAGCTTGGGAAAAAAGGTGTCCGGTTAAACGCGGAATGGGCGTCCGGAATCAGCGGAATACGCAATCAAGAAGCAATGGAGTACTTGCTTGGTCTTGGTTGTAAAAAGCTTGCAGAAATACGCTCTGAATCGCCAAGTGCGGGAGGGTTAGTTGTCGCTTCATCCGTTCAGCATGCCCAAATAATTAAAAGAATACTTTCTCATAAGTACGCCCAAACAGTCTCAATAGTTACATACCGTCATGAAGAGCCTTTAGTTGAAATAGAACGATATCGTCAAAGTGATGTTCAGTGGATCGTTAGTGTTGGAATGATTAGCGAAGGTACTGATATTCCTCGTCTTCAAGTTTGTTGCCATATGAGTTCGGTCAAAAATGAATTGTACTTTAGGCAAGTGCTTGGACGCATTCTTAGAGTCAATGGGCTGATAAACCAGCAAGCCTGGCTACTTACTTTTGCAGAGAAAAGCTTGATTGAATTTGCAGAGCGGATAGAACAAGACATTCCCGAGTCATGTCTTTTTGCCAAACTTACCAAGCAAGAAGAATCTGAATTTTCTGATGGCCGTAGTCTACCAAATCAAAACGACTCTTTGTTAGGTGAAGAAGTCGTTAACTCAAATCTTATCTGGGGAAATACAGTTAAAAGCAGATCCGGTTCAGGTGGCTCGCTAAGTACTGTTGATGACATTCGGCTAGGGGTATTCAAACAGCGCGTCATTTCTGCTTTTTCGTAGTTCTCATTAGTTACCGGTTTGGTGGGTTGTTTTGATTTTTTGGTGGTTAAATCTTTATTTTTTGCGGTAAGTGTTGGATGTTTTGGTGGTAATTTTGTGGTTGTTGGTTTACCATTCTGAGATTGAAACCTAAACATGTAGGTTAAAATGGAAGATAAGTTCATATTAAATTTGATAGATGTTGCCCTTAAGGGAGACAAATCTACAGCTCAAATGATTGTTAGAAAGTTGGCTTCAAAAGTTCGACAAGATAGCCCATCGTTATATGAGCAGATAAATAAAAAATTGGCTACAGATGCTTTGAGGAGTAGTAACGTTAGGCGGTTACCTCTACCTGTAGATGCAGATAGCAGACAAAGTTTAATCAAAGTAGAAGAGCCAGTGTCGCTTCTGAAGGAGCCCATTTACTCTAAGGGTGTTTCGGAAGCTTTTGAGCAAGTGCTATTAGAGAGAGAGTATAAAGACGCTCTTTTATCAGAGGGGCTACAGCCGACTAAGTCCATTATATTCCAAGGCCCACCTGGAGTTGGTAAAACACTTTCCGCTAGGTGGTTGGCAAATCAGTTGGATCTCCCATTATTAACTCTAGATTTGGCGACCGTGATGAGTAGCTTTCTAGGAAAAACAGGAAGTAATGTCAGGGCTGTACTCGAGCATGCTATGTCTTTTCCTTGCGTACTGCTGCTTGATGAGTTTGATGCTATAGCGAAACGTCGAGATGATGATCGTGAGTTAGGTGAGCTTAAAAGACTGGTGACGGTACTTCTCCAGACTATAGATGAATGGCCTGCAACATCATTACTTATTGCAGCAACAAATCATGGTGAGCTTCTAGATCCTGCCATATGGAGACGGTTTGATATGGAAATATCATTTACAATGCCTACAAAGGGAATGGTAAATGAGTATTTATCCAACTATTGGCCAGATATCGCTGATAAGAAAGAAGAATATCTCGATAAATTTGAAGGGATGTCATTCAGCAATATTGATCGTGAACTGACCCAGCAAAAGCGAGCTAATGTAATTTCATCACTGACGCTTAGGAAGCTAGTTGGAGAAGAGAATGTAAGTTATCACGAAGAGTTGAGCTTGGAAGAGAAGAAAGTAATGGCTGTAAAGCTTCATAAGCAAGGGCTCTCTCAAAGAGCTATCTCAAATAAGCTTGGTATTAGTAGACCAACGGTTAAAAAGTCTATTGAAGACTCAGTGGAAGGGTAAAAGTAATGAAGAACTTTATTATTGGTTATGGTGAGTCGCTAACTAACTCTGTTGAAGTAAGGAGTGGTGGGGGTGAAAAGAAGCATCCATACACTTTTTATGAAGCAAGAGATAGATTGGTAAAAGACCTATCTAGCGTCATCGAAGACATAGACTTAAAACCAGAGGCACAATGTGCAAATGGTGAGGTTGTAATAAAGTTCTTACAACACCCCTCTTACCTTGCTAAGTCCTATTACCCGACAAAGTTATTTAATCGATATGATATTAAGGATGTCGGCTCAAAATCCCAGCGTATAAAACCCGAAAAGTGGGCTGTCAAAAAGCACCCTGAAGAAGGGCTTACATCGTGTATTTTTGTGTCAGGAACTAAATCGAAGTTCGAAGCAATGTTGAACAGTATTCAACATGACAACTTACCTGAGACTACAAAAGATATCATTAGATCAATCGAAAATATTAGCTCTATAACTCCTGATGAAAAGATCAAGCATATAGACGAGCAGAAGAGTGATGAACTCAAGCTAGAGGTAGTGTTGCATGCTTCTGAGCATGATGAATTCGTTAAACGTTCATTTAACGACTATTCAGTCTCCCTCGGGGGAATTGTTGATTGGAAAAGAGCTAAGACTGTAGGGGGATTGACTTTCTTGCCCGTGACTATTGGCACTGGTTCAGAACAGGAATTGGCACAATTTTCTCATCTAAGGGCACTAAGGAGCATGCCTCAACTCAGGTTTAATCACCCTGATGTGCTGAGAGAGTCCCTGAAAGAAGCCTTTGAACTACCTCAGTTCAAAGCGTTAAATAATGATTTTAAGGTATGTATATTCGATGGTGGAATAGGCACGGAACATATTCTCCATGATTGGGTGACAGAGTATATTCCATCAGATGTTACTCATGGACACCCAAGCTTGTTAGCCCATGGCAGTGAAGTATGTTCTGCATTTCTCTTTGGGCCATACATAGATGGAAGTCCCCAAATGGGAGAACCATATTCTAAAGTGGATATTGTGCGTGTTCTATCCGCTACGGATACAGATCCCGATCTATTCGATGTATTGACTAGAGTAGAAGATGTTTTAAAGAAAAAGGAATATAAATACATAAATTTGAGTCTAGGGCCAAGACTGGCGATAGATGACGACGATGTGCACGTATGGACCTCGGTTATTGACAGGCTTCTACAAGATGGCCACTGCTTTGCCACTGTTGCTATTGGTAATGATGGAGAGCTAGACGGTGAGTTTGCTAGGATACAACCTCCAAGTGACATGGTTAATTGTTTTGCTGTTGGGGCGAGTGACTCTAAAAGTGATAAGTGGGAAAGAGCTCCCTACAGCTGTATTGGACCAGGAAGAAGCCCAGGTGTAGTTAAGCCTGATGGTGTCATTTTTGGAGGCTCATACAGTGAACTTTTTAAAGTTTATTCTCCTTTGACTCATTCGATTACAGGGACTCTAGGGACAAGCTATGCAGCTCCTTATGCTTTAAGAGTAGCGTCTGGCATCGATGCGATTACAGATTTTGACTTGAATCCGTCTACAGTAAAGGCGCTAATGGTGCATCATGCGAGTCGTGAGGAAAAAGAACAAAATGATGTTGGATGGGGGTTATTGCCAAATTCCCCAGAGTCCATTGTGGAATGCTTAGATGATGAAGCAATTATCGTATATCAAGGTGAACTGAATAAGTCAGAGCATTTGAGAATACCTATCCCTATTCCTGATGGGATTGATTGCACTTGGGTTCACCTCAAAGCGACGTTTTGCTTCAACGCGATTACAGATCCAGAGCATCCATTGCATTATACGAGAAGTGGTCTTGATATTGTGTTTAGAGGAAATGAGAGTAAGAAAAAAAGCGATGAATCTGATCATGCTGATTCTAAGACGTTCTTTTCCGTTGGTAATCTATACGAAACAGAAGAGGAATTAAGAGAAGATGCACACAAATGGGAAACGTGTATTTCTAGATCTCAACGATTCAAAAAAGATACCCTCTTCAAACCAGTGTTTGATGTTAAGTATCACGCTAGAGAGCAAGGTGGAGATAGTCAAACAGAACTGGAGCCACTTAACTACTCACTTGTGATATCTATTAGAGCGCAGGGTGATAACAATACTTATAACTTGGTTCTTCAGCAAAACCAGACTTTACAAGCGGTGAAAGTTGCTAACCGAGTTCGAGTATAGTCTTTAAGTCTCGTGAATCTGAACTGTTATTAGCGGCTTTTAGGGTAAGGAAGCATAGATACTTCAGAATCTAACTCAGCAATCTTGTACTGATATTGCTGAATCATTAAGGCGAGCTGGTTGTGTTGGCTCGCCATATTAGAGAGTTGTTCTTTTAAATCGTCTGCTTGCGCTCGGTATTTTTCTTTCAGGCTTACTTCTTTTTTTAACCGTTCTCTTAAGCTGGAAATCTTATCTTCATATGCGTTTTGAGCTTTGGCTTTCGGTGAGTTTTGGATAGCAGTGTCTTTTATTTTTTGTACTATATCTTTGTAGTAATAGGCAGAGCCATCACCTAGTCCCGCTTCTTCTTCGACAGCCTTAACGGATATCTTCCTTCCAGCCTCCAATGTATTTGATATACATAGAGGCTAGTATTTTTTCCAGAGTTTACAAATCTACAGGGTGCATTTTCCTTGTATCGAGAGAAAAACACACATCACGGATTTTTACCGTGTTGTTTAGCATACCATAAGCACAGTGGGAGTTTAGGGGAAACGAGTATGGCACTTATTGGGGTCACTCGACGATTCGGAAAATATTGTACGCTAAGAGTGTAACTCCATATTCCTTTCACAGATCTTTGGAAATTATTTGTATGTAATAAGTTATTAGCTTATTACATACAAATGGGCATTGGCATGAAGATCCAGTCGGAATATAAGAAGGCTTTCAATTTAATTGAAAAGTGGCGCTACCGTTATGATGTGAGCAAGGCGGTACAATTGTTTGTGGCACAGTGGGCGTATGAATGCACTGGACTGTATCAACCTACGGAACGCGAAGTGCAAGAGGATGAGTTTATTGAGGTAGCAAAACCACTTAGTCATATCCTCGCTAACCTTATGTACAGTGGTGTAAGTGATCCGCTGGCGTGCATTCTTTCAGAGTTCTGCAAAGGAGATGCGAAACACCAAGGCTACTATCCTACGCCTCCTGAAGTCGGTTATCTCATATCTAAATTACTTCAAAGCGACCAGGATATACCAGATAAAGACGCTTCATTCTCTAAATCTGGCAACCTGAAAATATACGAACCATGCTGCGGTTCGGCAGGGATCATCATGGAAAAGCTAGAGCAAGTGTTTTACCAAAACATTGAGCTAGATGAACCTCTTGGTCATGTTGAATTAACGGTAGAAGACATCAGCTCTACAGCTCTACATGCGTTCTGCATTCAGGTCATATTCAAGATCAAGTACCTCTCTTTGGTCAGCGGTAAGAAAGCTGAACCCTTCCAGATTGACAATATTGGCATGTCCTGCTAGAAAGTCGAATACATCAGTCTTGGCTACACAACAGTAGACTTTGGACATAACTTTGATGGTACTGGCTTTTCATTTGGTTACGGTCAGAAGCTATCAGAGAATTGGGGGTTACGGGCGATATATCAGTCCTAAAGTCAGACGATACCAAACGTATTGGAACTAACGAGTTATCGAGAGATTTCAAAGGTTGGGGAGTCAACATTGGGGCTGAATACTACATTACTAACGATTTTTCGATTTTTGGTACAGGTGGGTTTATTACTTACAGCGAATCGCAGTATTCAAACAACCAAATTTGGGACAATACCTTAAACGATTGGTCGGAAAAGAAGACAGTAAACGACAACCAAGAAATCGCTTTTGTGTCAGGAATTGGCATGCGCTATAAGGTTCTTGATTCAGTATCAGTTAGCGCGACATATAAAAGGTTTTCTGGCGACTTCCAAGTTCTTTCAAAGAGCTATGACTATGATGTGGATGCTTTCACTATTGGAGCTGGTTTTCACTTTTAATCGGTTCAAACGCTTTCTAGGCGGGTATACACCCGCCTTTTTTATCAGTACACCTAACCCTCAGTCACGAACACTCGAAACCCCCAATCAACCGGCATCTCAACCTGTCTCGCGGTCAACTCAAGTTTATCAGCCCGTTTCTTTCTCGGCGGCGTAATATATATTGAAGGACAATCATCAGGATGAACCACGATTAAACCAAATTTGGACCGGACCGCCTTGCTTTCGCCGCTATCAAAGCTAATTCGGCAAGTGTACTGTGAGCCGGTAAAATGTCTTACATGAACGCGACTATCATCGGAACACTCTAAATACTGCCGTAACTCATCAATAGCAACACGAATAGTCATTAGTTCCCCAAATTTGTCATAGGTCGTTTCAACCGAATCAAACCCATGAGCTTTAAATGCAGAATGGACATCTTCATTCAACTCCGCATCCACACTGCCAGAGTACAAGGTAAATTGCCCTTCATCGGGTAGAATCCTGGCACTATACGCATCGTCTTGGCTGTGGTTTATTTGCGCCACACGCTCATAGAACACAGGGAAACGATTAGGGTATCGTGGCTTTTTGCCATCCTCATTCATGAAAGACACTGCTTTATCATAAAGTTCCGTTAGAACGTTGTGCCTCTCTTTGCATTCGTCAAATAGCTCAAGCGCCCTAAACGTTATTATTTTTCTGATAAATCTCGGTGGACGGTAACGAATGCCAACCTTAATAATCTGCATTGAATATCCAAAAGGAACGGGTTGACCTTCAACATCGTACATATCTGAACTTGCGTTGATATCGAGCAGAGTTATTGCGTTCTTACACAGCCAAGCATAAAACTGCTTTTCATCTTCATAAAACGCACTCCACAATTTACTTCTCTGCTTTCGTATGGTGACGGCGTCACTTTTTTGATCCTGTTTCTTCGAATCAAGTAGGTCATTCTCTATTTGGTCAGTCATTTTGGATGTGCGTTTCATAGGTTAATATCTTATTATTCTAGATGAGCAATTAGACGATGTCATACTTAATGTTTCACTAAAACTTTGAAACTTGTGTGCGAAGGGGTAGCAAGGTGAGCCAACCAAAGCGTATTAATCAAAGAATTGATATATCCAGCGACAATTTAGGGCTAACGGTGCAAGGCACTAAAAAGCGTCGAAAGGAGCCAACGAAGCCGCCAAAGAGTGCTGATGAAGCAAGAGCACTTATTGAGGAACTGTATGAACGCAGCCCACTGCTAAGTCTTACCGCCTCAATGAGTGCGCTTACAGGACTGCGATACAGTGATGCTTCTTGGCTAGAGTTTTCGGACTTCTTTGATGAATTTGGTCAGTGGAAAAAACATTTCGATCTGTGCCAACAAAAAGCTTTCAACATGAGGATTGCTCGTGAAGGAACGGATAGAGCCACCGCTTACAATGCCTCACTTGTGCGCGTGTACATCAATGATGGTATCAAAGAGATCGTAGAAGAATGCCGCTACCTAAGTTGTTCTGACGAACTTCTATTTGCCAATTCAAGAAGCAGCTTAAAGCAACCCGATGGCACTATCATTCCTCGCCCTATGTCAGTACAAAGTGCGAACTGGCATCACGCAAAAGTAAAAGAAAAGTTTAAGCTCGGCTATGCGTTTGGTACTCACTCGTGGCGAAAATACTTTGCTAAGAAAATGATTGAAAAGGGCGTAACTGTCGAGAAAATAAGAGACTTCTTAGGTCAATCTAGCCTGAACAGCACCAACCATTACCTAAGCACGTTTGATGAGCAGCTAGCTCCAATTATCAGTGAAATGAGTCTTTTTGAATAAATCACGTTTAGGAAATTTTAACTGTCCTCATATACTCGATATTAGAGAGAAACAAGGGGGCAGTCCTAAATGACAACACTAGATAAAAATAACAAATTCAATGATTTGAACAATCAAATTGGCGAAATCCTAAAGTATTCTAACGAACTAAATATCCCGCTATCTATTGCTTTTGAGTTGAATGACAACGTTGAACTAGTTTCAAACGATCAGTGTTCAGGCAAAGAGCAATTCGAAAACATAAAAACCCTTCACGAATCAAAAGGCGATGTGACTGATTTCTTACTCAGCTTATGCAAGCTACCTGCACAGTCAGATCCGCTTAACAATGTTAAGTCACACAATAATCAAGCTGACTTTACAATGACCAACTCCCAAGTTTTGTCTACCAAGCACTAATCGATCAGGAGCAATATTTAATGGAACAGAAGAAAATCAACCTCGGACTAGGTGGTGTATGCCTAGCATTAATCATTTCGAATGTAACTTTGTACAACTCGCTACAAGAAAAAAGTGAAGTTATAACAAAGCTGTCCGATGCAATGATAAATGTTGAAACCAATATGCTTCAGGCTCCTTCCTCGTTCGCTGCTGAAGACGTTAAAAACTATATTATGGACAACCCTGATGTCGTAGTGAAATCCCTTGCTAAGTATCGTTTTGAGCAAGAGCAAGCAACCAAAGCCCAAGAAGCTAAAAAGGTTGAAACCTCTATGGATGCTTTATACAACGACAAGAACGATCCATTTATTGGCAATCCAAATGGTAAGCATGTAGTGGTTGAGTTTGTTGACTATAACTGTGGGTACTGTAAGCGTTTGGCTCCAACGCTAAAAGAATTTGTTGCTATTGATCCTGAAGCAAAGGTGATCGTGAAGGAATATCCTATCTTCACCAATCAGCCAACATCTGCATATTCCGCGATGGTGGCAACGGCTGTGTTCTACTACAAGCCGGAAGTATATGGAGACATTCACCATGCATTTATGGGCAGCAAACTAACTCGTGAAGGTATTGACCAAATCTTAGTAAACTACGGTATCGACAAAGACAAGCTTCAACCGCACATGGATACAGCTAGAAAGCAGATTGAGAAGGTCAGAGGCTTGGGTGCACAATTACAAGTGACTGGTACACCAACCGTGTTTATAGGAGCTGAACGTGCTCATGGCGGGTGGTCTGCACAGCAATTAAAAGCCAAGTTTACTAACTAAAGGATCGCGCAATGACGAAATTTGGTTCAACAGTATGCCTAACAGCAATTATGATTCTATCTGTGGGGTTCAAGGCGAACGCTTCTGAGTCATACGATATGAAGCTGCAAGCTCTACAATCCTCTTGTCCGAGCTGCACTGACATTTCCGAAAGAGCTATGTCAATTCGACACGAATCTTGCGGCGAACCAGTGAGTAAAGAGAACTTAGAAAAGCTGATAACAGAATCAAAAATCTACCCATTCATGCGCTCTGTTTACAGCATGCAGACTGAACCTGAAGCTATAGATGTATACTGGCGAGGGTTACAAGAATCGGCTAATTGTGAGGATGAGACAGCATGGATAGAAGACTTCAAAGAGCTAATTCTGTCAAAAAAATACTTCAACTTACTTTCTTCTCAAGTCCAATGAATTGATAATTGTGACAAATTTGGCAAGAACAGTAGCGCACCTTCGGTGCGCTTTTTTTATTTGGAAATTTTTTACTCTATGATATTGTTAACTCAGTTTTAGCCGAGAGTCCTATTTGGACTTTCACTAAATGCTCCAACTTGGAGCAAAACCAAGTCCTCTTTATGAGGCAAAAACGTGGTTGCCGGTAACGGTACGATGTCGGACGAGAATCGTCATAGATCGCGCAAGCGGCGAAAGCAGCGACACCACAAAATCTGCTTTTAAAACATAACCTAATAGTTCCGCTTAACGTGGAATCCTATCAAACCCCAAGGGTAATCTTTTACCCAAAGTGGGGCATAGATTTACCCTTTTTTATTTAAAATTGGAGTAAATCATGAACTCAACTCAACAAACGCTAACATCTGTACTTGTATGTGCATTCATTATTGCAATGTATAAAGTTTCAGATTCAGCAGCTCAATTCGTAGCAATGGCAATTTTTGTTTTAGTTCCCGTAACTATTGCATATGCCACTATTCGAATTGGCAAACTGCTCCTTAACCGTTCTTCATCTCAAATCAAACGTAACGTTCGTATGACTAAAGACGAAGTAGAACAGCGGATCGCAAATGCTAACCAGGCAAAAGCAATCTCTGGCGCAGAACTAATGAATATCCCTGCTTACGCTCGTAAACAGAAAGGTATCCATTACCCAATGACAACAGACGTTCTAAATGGTCACGTTGTCGTAGCACGAGGCTAATTTTTGGTTAGCTTTCTTTAAATCAAACCCGATGGGGCTATGTCCCTATGGGTGTAGCTCCGTCTTTGGAGTTACAAATGACACATCCTCAAACAAGTAATCAAACTCAAAGTACACAAAAGGAAGATGCTAACAAAAAGAAGTTGGTCGGGAAGATTGCTGAGAAGTTTGGTGTAGATCCAAGAGGTTTTTGGGACACACTGAAATCTACAGCCTTTAAGCAACGCAACGGCGATGCACCTACCAATGAACAAATGATGGCTCTTTTGATTGTGGCAGACCAGTACGGTTTGAACCCTTTCACTAAAGAGATCTACGCTTTCCCCGACCAAAACAATGGAATAATTCCAATTGTTGGTGTTGATGGATGGTCACGGATCATAAACACTCATCCTCAGTTTGATGGGTTAGAATTTAGGTTTTCATCTGAAAAGGTGTCAATGCCTAATGCCAAAGAGTGTCCTGAGTGGTGTGAATGCATCGTTTACCGCAAGGATAGAACTCGTCCAACGATAGTGCGGGAATACCTCGATGAAGTATTCCGAAGCTTAAACTATAACAACCCTTGGAAAAGCCATACAAAGCGCATGTTGCGCCATAAGGCAATGATCCAAACTGCTCGTATAGCATTAGGTTACGTGGGTATTTATGACGAAGACGAAGCAAGTCGAATCATAGAGAGTCAAAGCCAAGCAACCACAAAGCAGTCCATCGAGTTCGAAGAACAAACTCAGCCTTTACCAAAACCTCAAGCACAATCAGAACTGATGAGTGACTTGAATCAAGCTGATTTTGATACCTTTGAAGATGCTCAATACGTCCCTGTTGATGAAGAAAACACACCGGCTCAACAAGCCAATGCAACTAGCCATTTTCAATCTAGTGAAGATGACATTGTAAAAACACAATTTGGCATGTTGGCATCTAAGGATGTCAATATGATTGACCAGATGGTGTCATTTACTGTGGATACCGGCGCATGGGACACAACAAAAGATAGTTTCAAAGAACGCTATGATGGCGCAACGTTAGAGTATGCATTAAGCACTCTTAACGAAGCGTTCAACAAAGAGTTTGCTGAATAAATTTATCCAACCCAATAAGGGCGTATCCTGCCCTTATAGGCGTGATGCACCCTTATATTTTTAAAATTTAAGGAGGGCATTATGCCTGTAGTAGATATCGTTCAACGTAGTGAAAAGTGGTTTGAGTGGCGGAAGAAAGGCATTACAGCCTCAATGATTCCGGTGATCATGGGGTTATCTCCATATCAAACACCTTACCAACTTTGGGCAGAATTGGTCGGCTTGAAAGAGCCGGATGATTTGTCCAAAAACTACCATGTGCAAAGGGGTGTAGAACAAGAACCCGAAGCGCGTGAAGCCGTTGAAAACGAATATGGTAAGCCTTACATGCCAGTGTGTGTTGAAGCTGACCATGAGCACCTTTTCCGAGCATCTTTAGATGGTTTATACATACTAGGCTCAGATAAAGAAGTATTGGAAATCAAATGTCCTTGCGAAAAAATCTACAACGAGATTTTAGCAATGCAAGGACAAGCACCAACGTTTCAAATGTACGCTGCGCAAGTGCAGTGGCAATTGAACTGTTCGGGAGCTGACATTGGTAGATTGTACTTCTACTTGCGGGGTAAACGCCCTATTTCAACTCGCATTCGTCGCAATGACGCTTTTATTAAAAAAGCAGAAAAAGCAGCGATTGATTTCTGGAAACGAGTTCAGTCGAACACACCTCCAGAGATGATCGAGGGTCGAGATAAGGTTGTCTATGACACTCCAATTTCTAATCAGGATAACTCTTGGCAAGAAAGAGTAGAACAGTACAAAGAAAAGTCAGCGCGTCATGCTGAACTCGTTCGTCAATGCGATGCGGTAAAAGCTGATCTTAAACAGCTTGAATCGTATTTCACCGAACAAATACCAAGTGACGTTCAAACCTTCAATAAAGATGGTATTCGCGCAACCCGTGTCGATAAGACCGGTAATGTGAACTACCAAAACTTGCTAGCGGAAATTGAAGATACGATGAATGTGGTTATTCCATCTTCACTTATCGAAAAACACCGTAACAAAGGCTCTACTTATTTCCGTGTGACCATTCAAGAAGAATCAAGCAATCAAGCTGACGTTCCAATTGAACAATATCAACCGAAAGTTGAAGCAGAACAGCCTAAGCAAGAAGCAACACCACTTTCAGTGACTCCGGCAGAACAAGCTGTTCCGTCCTCGCTTATAAGTGACGTTGAAACCCATACCGAACCTGAAGAACCTACACCTATAACAGCGCCAATTAAGCCGCTGGCACCAGGTAACTTCTTCGAAAAATCAGCTCAAAACCACTACTTCTAAGGAGGGTGTATGTTTAACTTCGGTGAAACATATCTTGCCGTTGATCGGCTTATTGATAGCGTTTGGACAGTAAAATTCCAGTTCCAACCTGACGGTGTAAAAATTCTCTCATTTTCGAGTGACAACCCTGATGGTTACAAACTAGAACAAACTCTGCCAAAGGTTCGCATTATCGAAAACGACAAACGCATTGTACATGCCATAAAGGTTTATAACCCTGACATGCCATCGTTTGAGCGTGACCAAGATAATTACTTGATTGGAGAGTACAAGGTTGCTAATCCGCAATACGTTTTCAGCTACACAGAAAGCGAGGTGGAATAATGGCGATCAAAGTACCTTTCAAACCCAAAGTACCTCAAATCACACTAGATTTGCGGGGTGAACAAGGAAATGTTTTTCAACTAATAAGTCTTGCTAGAAAGCTATCAGCTCAGCTTGGTTTAGATGGAGAAAAAATTCAAAAACGTATGATGACTGGTAATTATTACTGTTCAGTCAATATCTTCGACGCTTACTTTGGTGACTTTGTCACTTTGTTAGTATCAGAAGACATCAGAGAACAGCTATCAGTAGAAAAACTACTGTGATCTGAATCTGACATTATCCAACCCAATACGGGCAACACAGCCCGTAGGGGAGCTGTAGTTGCCCTTTTTATTATTTGAAGGAAAGCAGCTATGGCTAAATTAATTGAAAAAACTTACCCACTCGAAATTTTTGGTTTTCAAGGTACAGGTATGGGCGTTAAAGGTTTTGAACCATGTAACCACCCTAATGTACCGATGCTAAAAAAAGAGTATGTGTTTCGTCGGGAAACGTTAAGAGATGTCGTGAACTTTATTGATTGTTCTTTTGGTGATGGGTTACTGATTGTCGGTCCAACCGGCTGCGGCAAAACATCATTGGCAGAACAAGTTTGCGCTCGGCTACATTACCCTGTTCAAAACTACACTTGTGGTGGCTCAACCGAATTTATGGATTTGGTAGGGCAATGGACACTTCAAAATGGTTCAACCGTCTGGATGGATGGTGTGTTAACCAAAGCGATGCGTGAAGGTCACATTCTCATTCTTAATGAAATTGACCTTGTCGATCCGGCTGAATTAGCAAACCTAAATGGAGTGCTAGAAGGTTCACCATTAGTGTTATCGCAAAAGAACGGCGAAATAGTGTATCCACACGAAAATTTCCGTTTGATTGCTACTTCAAATTCAAATGGCTCAGGTAGCGATGGGATGTATGCTGGCGTCCAGCGTCAGAATCTCGCGTTCCTAGACCGATTTATCGTCATTGAAGTTGACTATGCAGATGCAGATGTTGAGAAGGATATCTTGGGCAAAATTGCTCCGAATATCCCGAACACCATTCGTGAGCGTATGGTCGCATTAGCGAATAAAGTAAGAACCGTGTTTAAAGGAGAGGAAGATACTAGCGTTGAGCTAAGTGTCACTTTTTCTACTCGAACACTAATTCGTTGGGCTATTCAAATCCAACGAAACATGGGAGCACCTTGCGCTTTAAGCTATGCACTTGATCGTGCATTACTGAATCGTTGCTCTAACGCTGAAGAAAAGGAAGCTATTAATACCTGGGCGATAGCCCTATTTGGTAGCAGCTTTGATCCTGAAGCGTAATTAAATCAATCCCAACGGGGTATGTGTCCCGTTGGTACATATGCCTCTTGTTGGTACAAAAAACTTAAAGAGGTATAAATGTTTGATTTTTATTTAATATATTACTTGTTTATCAAGTATCTAAAAGCTGTTGTGCACTTCGCACATAAGCGGAAAAAAGAGGTAGCTGTTCAACTAAAACTGCTTGGCACTGCATCCTATACTGCTGCATTCGTGTACGCTATCGAGAAAGGTTTAGACTTCAACGTGTTGAAGCTAACTGTAATCGGTGTACTCGTTGTAGCATTAGCAGAAAAGCTTAATCGGTAGTAACATAAACTTAGGTTCACTTAATCAAGGAGAACTGCAATGACAGCTATCTACATAATTAGTGGTATTGCTATCGCTATTGGGTTGCTAACAATGTATGCACCCAATATCGAGAAATGGTGCGATAAGCAGCTAGCAAAAAAGCACTAAGAAACAACGATAAGAAGTAGCGTAAGCACTCTTATCTAAATTTGAAAACCGCCAAAGGGCATATCAATTAGCCCTGTGGCGAATGGTATGTCCTTTTTTATACATAAAATTGGAGATACCATTATGACTACACAACCTACCTCTGTTCTGAATGACATTGTTGCTGTTCAACTGAACGTTAACCAATGGACAGGACGGAAAAAACTGGCAGAAAATGACCTCTCACTACAAGGTGAAGTTCCACCAAAAGAGATCATTAACCTCGGCAGTAAACACACTACAGATCCCAAGGCTCTAAAAGTATTCAATACTTTGAAACGTCAAATGGAACGGGCTTGCCTGACCATCGGCATCCCGTTCCTTGGTGGATATGCAGTACCTTCAGATAAGGCAGATGAACTAGCCAAACGACTAACAAAAATCGTTGGTCAGTTTGAGCTAGAGAAAACTGCTTATCTTCAAAAGCATGAGTCAATTCAACAAGACTGGATCAAGAATTTCCCTCAATACGAGCGTATTCTTGTGAAAGCGTTGACTCCTACTTCAGATGTTGAGAAACGCATTAATGCCTCTTTCTCAATGTTTAAAGTTCAATCCGCACAGTCTGCCGTTACTGTCGATGCTGGACTATCAAATCAAGTTGATAGTTTGGGAGAGACATTGGATGCAGACATCTTGAAAAGCTCCAATAAGCTACTTGATAGCTTAACGGGTGCAATTCAACCGAACCAAACCAATGTAGCTTCATTGCGGAAACTCCGCGAGAAAGTACAAGGTTTGGCTTTCCTAAATGGTCGCTTTTTGAAGCTAGTCAATAAGATTAAGCAAGTAGAAAGTGCCATGCCTATTACTGGTAAGCTCAACACTGATGAAGTACATAGACTGTCTGGTTTACTGTATCAAATGAGTGATGAAGATAGGTTGCAAGCGTTAATGAGCAACTTAGAAAACGAACCAGTACCGGTTGCCGCTACTCAACCAGCCGTTGAGCAGCCACAACCTGCAAGCTTAGAGTCAGCCTTAGAACCTGCAAGTGTCGATTTTGAATCAGACGATGTGTTTGGGTTGGGTGATGCAGACTTTAGTTTCGGTGAACCTGATTCTAATGAGTCAGATTTGGGACTAAGCGAGGCAGATTTTAGTTTTGAGTTCAGCGATATTTCAACGTCGAGCACTCAACAATCTGCAACGAAAGCTACATTCTTCTAAGTTCAAAACAAACCCTAGACGGGAGCAATTCCCGTCAGGGGGTTGCTCCATTTTTAATATATGGAGTTCTACTATGTTTCATCAAATCACTTTCGAATCTCGATCCCCGTATCGCTACGTTGCTCATTTCAGAAAGCCATCCTCTAACCTTCATGATATGGACTCTTACTTCTCCGTTGAAGTCCACGTATCTCAGAAGGAATGGGGAACGTTAATGGATGAGAATATTCGATATTCAATTGAAATTTGTAAGATAGAACGTCCTGATATCATGGCATTTTATACGTACAAATCACGTAGATTCACTGTCTCCGGCGACCAATTTGTTACTGATATTGGTAAGCTTTTAGTTAAGTACGGTGTTGTAGCTGAAGGAGTACCTTTTCAGGTCAACATTGAACTAAACAGAAAGGTCCATTCGTTCATGCAAATGAACGCCGGATGCGTATACGCAAAAGAATCTACACATTTACAAACAGTACAAGATCTGTTTTCAGAGTTCGCGGATATACCTGTAAACAATGAAGATCAGATCGAGCAAAGCTGGGCGCATTTTGATAAAGGAAATGACCGCTTTGAAGTTTTGAAGTGGTTTGAAGAATCATTCGGTTATCCGGTGGACTTCTTACTCACTCTAGAACAATGCTCATAGTTTGGAGGGAGATTGCATGTCTTGCCCTGCTTGTACTGCTAACCAAATAACCTACGAATATTTCTGTGTTTTAGCGTCACACTCATGGAGTCGGCACAAAGTACAGCGAGTTCTCAGGCAAAATGGTTCACATAGCTACTTCACTTACCATTTAGTAGCTTAACAATCCCTGTATAGACGACAGAGAGCGTCAAATACAGATTTAACCCCTATGGGCGTACTTTGCCCAACAGGGGGCATAGTGCGCTTCATACTTTCATTTGGAGTTTCAACTATGTTATTTCGTTATAACCCTCAAGCTAGATCAATCGTATTTTGGTCAGTGCTTACTCTTGGTGTTCTAATTGTGCTGTTTCCGGTAATTACCGCATTCACGTATGAGTGGAAATCATTCTTCGAAGAACCGAGCGCGTTTGTACAGGATGTAAGGCAATTCATTGTCTTACTTGGATATTGCCTACTAGGTAGTTCCCCGTTCCTAGCGATGGCGCTTGCGATGAAAAAAGAATGGTTCTAACACCGATAACTGAGGCTTGATTTAGCCTCTATCAAAACTACCCCAAAGGGCGTACTTTGCCCGTAGGGGCATAGTGCGCCTTTTCTGATTAAGGAAGCACTATGAATCCTAGAGATGTTAGCTTTCAAGAATACAAGTCACAATGGACTCTTACCTATGAGCACGAAGACTTTTTTCTTGATGTCGAACAGTACGGTTGTCACGAAACCACTTTTGAACGCTGGCTGAAGCGCCAACGCATGTTCATTAAGCGGTACGGTGAGAATTGCACTATCAAACTATGTGACCTCGAATTACCAGAACGAACTTGGCAGTTTTTTACTCGCCATTTTGAGCGTGTAACTCGAACACAATATCTTGTAGATAAATACCCCGATGGCTTTTTTGAAGCGATAACTGAAGATGGGCAAGTGGCAGCGTTCTTACCGGATACGTATGGCAAGAAACCCTATCGGTTGTCCTTCTATGGAGAAAACGGGGCGCGTTATCATGAAACCTATGACTCAAGATCAGAAGCACTCACCGTCCTTGCTCACAGAAAATATTCTGCGAAAGAAGGGGTGTTAGATGCTCTGGTTGGTACTGATTCATGGAATCGAGGGGTCTATATCTGCAATTGGATAGCAGAGGGAATATTGCCCCATGACGGTCTAAAACGCGATAAACACATACCCGAAGTCGCTCAGCTCTTTGCTGAAAGACTTCAAGCGGCTTAATAAGCCATTCAATTAAACCCAATGGGGCTATTTCCCCATTGGGAGTAGTCCCTTCGTTTTAGGAGACTACTTATGTCTGAAGTAAAAAAACTCACTCACGTTGTTTCGTTCTCAGGTGGACGCACAAGTGCCTACTTGGTGTATTTAATGGAACGCGCACGTAGAGAGTTCAATTGGGATGTACGATACATTTTCTGTGACACTGGTGTTGAAGCACCCGCCACATATAAATTTATACGCGACATCATCAAATTTTGGGGTATTGACCTCATTATCTTACGCGCAAAAGTTAGTCCTAAATTGGGCGTAGGCAACACATATGAAGTCTTCGAACCTACAGACCTCATGAATACTGTAAAAATGCCTCCATTCGAGCCAATGATGTCCATGATGGTGAAATATGGGACTCCTACCGCAATGGGAGCTTATTGCAGTGAGAGAATGAAGAAAGACGTAGCGGAACGATACTGCAAAGATCACTTTGGTAAAAACAACTATGTGACTTGGCTTGGTATCCGTGTCGATGAGCCGAAACGTCTAAAGCCTAAACCTGGTATTAAGTATCTTGCTGACCTTGTACCAATGGTTGATAAACAAGACATATTGGAGTGGTGGTCACACCAACCATTTGACCTTGAACTTAATGGGGAGCATGAAGGTAATTGTCTGTTTTGCTGTAAAAAAAGCACCTCAAAACTTGCACTTGCCATCAAGCAAAACCCACATTTCTATCGGATGTGGAAATACCACCTTGAAAGTAAAAAAATCCGAGTCAAAGAGAGCTACGATCCTTTAATAATGTATCGTGGTCATCTTTCTCTCACTGGCATCGCAGAGATGTATGCCGATTCTACTGAAGAAGAAATTCGCTCAACGATGCGTAGCCAGAAACGTTATGAATCTGGTAACTGCACCGAGTCGTGTGAAGCCTTTAAAGCTGAAGACGAAGTGAATTTTGAAGTTGTGGAAACAAAGATCTACAAACAATTCGAACTTCAACTAGGTCAACTGCAACTAGCATTTGCTTAATCAACCCCTATGGGCGTACCAATCCCATAGAGGGTACGTGCGCCTCTCTTTTTGGAATATGCACCTAATGAATACAAAAAATGCTGTAAAAGCCACTTATCACTTTTACCTAACTCAAGCAGTGTTGAATAACATCACTGAGTCTGGTCAAAGTGTCGGAGATATTTTCGGTATAGGCGAAGATACATTCGTTACTGCGCTTTATCCGTATTCAAACTTACTGTATCGCTGTGTATCCGAGCATGAAGCTAACCCCGATTGTAACTGGAAAGAAAGCGATATCTTTGAAACTGTAAATGAACTAGCTGAACTATTCATGGCGATTGTGGAGCGCGACACTGCTTCACCATTAGAGGCACATATGCCTGATATAGTCGAGTTCGAGTTGGACATTAAACGCATTCTATAAGTCATTATGACAAAGCTATGGTGATCCTATACATCGAGTGATCATCAAATATTAAACCCAACGGGGCTACTTCCCGTTGGGAGTAGTCCCTCTTTAGGAAACTACTCATGACAAAACTAAAAAGTGAACAATTTTATCAGTTACACGCAATCTTCTCAGAAAGCCTTGACCAACTCGCAAGTATGGGGTCACTGCCGATTGAGTTGGGACGGATAAAAATCGTGCACAAATCGGGGCGAGACTACCTTCTGGACACCCAAGCATACTTTTGGAGTGATCATAAGGTCGTGGCATGGTTCAAGACGTTTGAAGAAACGTTCAGCAACCAACCTTACGAGTTCCATTACAACATCACTGAAGAAGACATCATCAATGGTGATGTGATTGTTGAAGTGTACACCGGCGAAAACAACGAGGTGATACAGCCCAAGTCGTTACAGTTAGATATCGCTATCGACGGAAAGCTATACACACTTGATGCTAAGCCGAGTTCAAACAATATTGACTATTTTAAGACAATTAAAGTAGTCGAAAGTGATGACCAGGGGGAGTTTGTAAAGCTCCATTTTTGGACAGTCACAGACATCATCAAACACATCAACGCTGATCGAAATGAGGATTGGCAAGATTACGATGAGTTTGATTGGCATGAAGGCTGGAAAGAGTGGTGCGCTCACCAAGAGAACTTTAAGATTGCCGATGGCAACTTAAACGCATCATATTTCCAAAAGATATAGAGATATAAACACATAAACCCTTAACGGGCGCAACATCCCGTTAAGGGGATAGTTGCGCCTTTTTTTTATTAAAAGGAAAACCAAATGGCAACTATTGTAAATACAAAAATCGGTGTAAATCGTGGGCGCAAGCGCGTCTTCCTCGAAGGTAGAAAGCTCTCTTGCGCTGGTTATAAACCTGGCATGATGTACAACTTGAGCGTCACTGACAATCAACTGCACATCGAGCTTTCTGAAGCCGGTAAATACAAAATTAGTCGGCGCAAAAATCGAACAAGTGGTGACGAACTGCCAGTAATTGATATTACTGCTAACGCTCTAGCTGAACTGTTCGAAGAAAGCGAAACTGTCAGAGTTCTGATTAAACAGGGAAAGATTGTTGTTTCAAAACATCACTTAACTGAGAACGCGAACAGGCGTGAACAGAGGCTTTTGGACAAATTAGAGTCTGGTAAGCCACTAGATGTTTGTTCGGTGTTTCATGGTGGGGGAATCTTAGATGCCGCGATGCATCATGGATTTAAACGCAACAATGTAAAAACCAAAGTGGCTATCGCAGTAGAACGTGAAAGCCGTTATTTGGAAAGCTCATTACGAAACAACCCTGAGCTATGGAATAGCGATTCAATTGTTATTGAATCACCAATAGAACTGATAAACGTACAACGCAGTAAACAAGCGCACGAATGCGATTTTCTTTACGCTTCAACTCCTTGTACCGGCGCATCGTTAAGTGGTCGTACTAAGAACAAACTCAAGCAAGCTGAAGATCACTCGGAAGCTGGCAGTATGTTCTTTTACACTCTAGAAATGATTGTGCAGTTGAATCCTAGTGCAGTTCTAATTGAAAACGTACCCCAATACTCTTCCAGCGCATCTATGTCTGTAATTCGTAGCGTACTGGATAGCCTCGGCTACACAGTCCAAGAGCGAATCTTCTCAGGTCTAGAATTTGGAGCTTTGGAAAGTAGGGATCGGTTAGTTGTGGTCGCGTTATCAAACGGGATAGATACGTTTGATATAGATAAGGTGATTAAAGGTCAACTTTATCCTAAGCCGGACTCAATTAATGACATATTGGAAGATGTTGAACCTGATTCACCTCGCTGGAAAACGTTTAGTTATTTAGCGGATAAGGAAAAGAGAGACAAAGCCGCTGGCAAAGGATTCGCTCGTCAAATTCTTACGGGTTACGAAAGTTGTTTAGGAACAATAGGTAGAGGCTACGCTAAGTGTCGCAGTACCGAACCATTCCTACAACACTCGACCAATAGTGAATTGAGCCGGATCTTGACAAAAAATGAACATGCACGAGTTAAGAATATTCCAGAAGCAAAGGTTTCCGGTTTGTCTGAAACTGTCGCTCATGAAATTTTAGGTCAGTCAGTCATTTACTCTGTCTTTGATATATTGGGAATGCAGCTTTCCTCTGACTTGCTAACGTGGCAGTCCAAAAGGAATAGACAAAACCAAAACTTAAATGTAATACCAATCAAGAAATGTGCTTAGCACAGTAACCTACCCCTAACGGGCGCAATTGCCCGTTTTGGGGCGATTGCGTTCCGTTTATCAACAATGAAATCGGAGAGCAATCATGGGTTTTTTCTCTTGGAAAACAGCAGATACATCAGAATCAATTGCAAACATCAGTTCTGGCGAGCATCGAGGCGTTAGCGTCTTTATGCTGATGCCGGACGGAAACCACATCGAGGAACCGGCATATGAGGGTTATTGTCGATTTGGTGGTGTTGACGCATTCGCTTGGCTTGCGAAGACAAATCTTGGAAGCGATGTCGAACACCTTTGTTTGTATGATGATGCAAACGAGCTGAGAGCGTTAGGAATAGAGCTACAATATGAGGCACATAGCCGAATTACGTTGCCGCTAAAATTCTCATTTAATAAAGATGCTATCTATGATGGATTACCGGAAAGTGAGGTATGCCCACTCCAAGGTTTTTTCTATTAGACTAAGCACGATACACACTAACCCTACGTTAGTGTGTATCTCAATGCTGACTTTGGACGCATTGAGATACACATTATTTTGAAAACTAAACAGAGTGTTATAGAATCAAAGCAAGTTAGATTTTAGCCGAGAGTCCTATTTGGACTTTCACTAAATGCTCCACTTGGAGCAAAACCAAGTCCTCTTGATGAGGCAAAAAAGTGGTTGCCGGTAACGGTATGATGTCGGACGAGAATCGTCATAGATCGCGCAAGCGGCGAAAGCAGCGACACCACAAAATCTGCTTTTAAAACATAACCTAATAGTTCCGCTTAACGTGGAATCCTATCAAACCTACGGGTGCAACCATCCGTAGGGTAGTTGTACCCATTTTATTTTAATGAGGTACATCATGCTTACTCTTAAACAAACCCTACCGATTACTGTTCCAAACGAACTCATTGAGTTTGTTTCTGAACATGTACAACGGGACGGTATATCAATCATTAGCTTCAACGACACAAAGTACCACCCAAGTACAGGTGGCTTCCGTCCTGTTGAAATCATGGTTGAAAAGCTCGGCAACTATGTTGCTTTGCACTACTACACTGAATTTGCTTATGAGGGACAAGGCAGCTATGCCCAACTTTGTAAGTCAAATGACTTCGATTTATCGCTGAATACCTACTATTCAGAGTTCATGGGTCTAATTCCACTGAACGACGAAGTAGGCGAAACGTTTGAGATGTTTGTAAAGAACACTCTCTCATACGCTAGCTTAGGTATGTATGACGAACTTAAAGTTAGCTTTATCGGCGGTCACTTACTGCTGCATAAAGACATGGTGGAGGCGTAATAATGGAACTAAATTTCTTCATTATCGCCAACGTAAATAACATGGTTCGAGATTGGATAGATGAACTCCGTCTATTCAAGTACACCAACGACTCCTGCTCAGATTTTTTGGTCGATGTAATAGCGACAAAAGAAATGAATGGCGAGTTGGACGAACTACTTACACTTATCAATGCAAACTGCACTGAGAGTTACACTTTGAACGAACTGGATAATTGCCAATACGTTCATGTGCATGTAATCAACTAATCCACTTTAAATACTCCCACTAGGGCAAATACTGCCCTTGGGGTCTAGTGTTTGCCCGTAAAGGAAAACACTATGAACAAGCAAAATCAGCTTATACACAATTCCCTACCATTAATCGCAGCCGGACTTGGAGACAAGTTAGGTGTTCGTATAACGGTATCGGGTAATCAGGCGTGGACCGATGGTAAAACCATCAACATTCCAGATTTCAATATCAAATCGAAAGAACACAAAGATGCGGTACTTGGCTTTGTGTCTCATGAAGCTGCACACCTCAAATTTGATTCTTTCAACCTGCAAGGTGACTTCAGTTCCGCAGCGTTGCAAAACTATTGGAATATCTTCGAAGACTTGCGAATTGAGAATGCAATGATTGAAAGCATGGTAGGTACTAAGAACTGGATTAACCAAATCTGGATCAACCGTCAAAATGACGGTAGCCGACCACCAATCCAAACTGACGCAGAACCGGCAAGCTGTATTTGTGAATTATTACTGATGACTTGTCGTGTTAATCATCGGGGGCAAACGCACTTACAGCCTTACTTAGATGCTGCTGAAGACGCATTTTGTCTCAACCTTGGGTTCAAGCTTTATATGCAAGTCAATAACTTGTTAAGCAATGAACTTCCTAACCTATCTTCATCTAAAGATGCTTACGACTTAGCGGTAAAGGTAAATACCCTTATCAATGAGTTTGATCCTGATGAAGATGAACCGGATGAGCCAGATGAGCCTAGTCCAGACAGTTCGAGCCAAACACCGGAGGAAAGTAATCCAGGTGACTCGGCATCTCCTGATGAATCAAATGAACCTGACAGTTCAGATGAAACAGATGAGGGAGCAGGGCAAGCTAATGATGCTGAAAGTGAAGAATCCAACTCGCAAGGGTCGGACAATTCACAATCTAGCAGTGTAGATCCTGAACAGTCGATGGAGAGCGAAGGAAATAACTCTAGCTCAAATTCGACAAGTTCTGGTCAGCACGACTTAAATCAACCAACGTCAGAGCAAATCAGAGCAGCAATACAAGCAGCAAATGATTCAACTGAAACGTTTGACGATATGAGTAGTTTCGCTCAATCGCTCGAAGTATTGGCAGAAGCCAATCCAGAGCAATCCAGAGTGTCGCTACCAGAAGTCATCAACGTTGATCCCATAAGCGGAATACGTTGGGGGATTGAGTCAAATGTGAATAGCACTTCATCGCAGATTACAGCAAAACTGCAATCCATCGTTGAACATGAAATGAGAGTGCGCTGTAGAACGAAGTCTTCAGGTTTAAAACTGAATTCTAAAACTTTACACCGTTACGCTGTAAATGATGCTCGGCTTTTCAAACAGAAAAGCAAAAAGCTTCAGATCGATACAGTTGTTGAAGTCTGTGTAGATAACTCAGGCTCGATGACATCTCGTAATCTGATGAGCACAGCAAGAGAAGCACAGCTCGCTCTTGCAAAGGCTCTATCTCGAATCAATGGGGTAGGCATCGGTGCATCTGCGTTTCCTGACTCCGATTGCGATAGCAACATACTTAACTTGTTAGACGAAGGTGAAAGCGTCAGCAAACTAGCCATGCGTTACCACAAAGTAGATGGTAGGGGAGATTCAACCCCAACCGCTTCTGCATTGTGGCATTGCATACGCAAAGTATGTAGCAGCAGAAAACATCACAAGGTCATCATCATTATCACTGATGGTTATCCGAATGGTGGTCAAAGAGAAGAACTTGCTCGTTTGGTCAGTAAAGCTACCCAAAGTGGCATTACTGTTATAGGCGTTGCCATTGGCACCATTTCTAGTAACAAACAAGCGTTCTACCAGTACTTCCCTAACGCACTGTTCATTCAGGACATTAGAGAACTCAAATCAGAGTTATTCAAAGTAGCTAAAGATATTTTAGTGACTCGGTAACTTATTAATATCAAACCCAAGAGGGCAATTACTTTTGCCCCTGGGCGCAGTGTTTGTCCTCTAACTATTTAAAGGAAAACACTATGAGTACAAAAAAGAGTCAAATCCGTTTTGCTTTTCGGTTACGAAAGCTAAATGGCGGCTCGGATAAGTATGGCAATTGTGAGGTTTGCAATAGGCACTTTGACACCGGATACCTTCTGGTCAAACAACGTGTTTATTACAGCGCACTAAAAAAAGCAGAATCTTTAACTCATCATGGGTGCAATGACACTTTTGGTCACAAAGACTGCGTAGCCAAGCTTACTGAAAATTAATCCAACCCAATCGGGCAATACTGCCCGTAGGGAATGGTGTTGCCCTTTTTTAAGGAACAACATCATGGAACAGCTATTAATTCCACTAGAGGTTCAGAGCCAAACCGAGTTTTATGGTGTATGGACTGAAAGCGAAATCGTTATGATGCAAGAGGGCATGTTAATTCAAGCTCTTAATGAAATTAATGACGGACGCAAATCTAGCACAATGCGGAAAGAAGCAATCGAATGGTTAATGAACGAAAGTGATGAACCATTTAGTGCCGATATCTGCGCATTAAGTTGTGGCTATGACATAAACACCTTACGTGCTTATCTACGCCCAATTGTTCGGAAATACTACTCTTAACAATCCACTTCTAATTTGATACCCGCCCACACCAAACTCAATTTAAGCCTTGTGCTTAAAGGTCATGATTTGGTGATAGGGCATAAATTTGCGTCTAACTATTGGGCACAAATTTATGGGTTATCACTCATACACCCAAACGGGGCTATTTCCCCGTATGGGGATAGTCCCTGTTAATCAGGAGGCTACATGAGCATTTCTATCCCTCTCGCTATTGTTATTGCTATCAAGGTATCTGTTATCGCTTATGCGTTGCAGGTATATGGCACTCCGATACCTGAGAGTTCAGACAAGTAATTCTATCGACTTCTTCTACTTGGGGCTTTTCAAAGCCTTGCCTGTCCCTTGCGGGCTTCGAAAAGCCTCAAGGACTATAGGAGAAGCATCATGATAGGCATTACTACACAACCAACCAATCAAAAACATCATTTACAGGCACAGCAAAATCACAGCCTTGTAGATGACATTTCAAATCCAACTTGGACTGACCAAATGATTGAAGATCTTCAATACGGCATGATCAAAAGTGCTATTGACGATATTCGGGATGGTCGGAAATCCAAGTTAATGCGGCAAGAAGCAACCAAATGGCTACTAGAAGATGACTATGTTCATCCTCTGTCATTTTGCAATTGTTGCCGTTCATTAGGTTTAGACGCTGAGCTTTTACGTTCAATGCTTAGCCGTCTACTACAAGGGAGATTCCACTATGAATCAATCTAAAGTAGCTGTAGTAAAAGCAGCGGCAAAGGGTCGCTGGTTAGAGGTTCTTGAGGCTGTCGCGCCAAGTCTTTCCGAAGCAACAAAAAACGTTGAGAACCACGTACCTTGTCCAATAAATGGTGGTACTGATGGATTTAGACTTTTTAAAGATGCAAAGGAAACTGGCGGTGGGGTTTCAAACCAACACGGCGTATTTCGCAATGGTTTTGACCTACTTATGTGGGTTTTAGATCGAGATTTTCAGTACGTTCTAAATGAAGTTGCAGACTATCTTGGTCTTAGTGGCAAAGAGTGGAAGGGTGCTAGTATCCAAACACAACAAACACAGCCACAACCAAAAGTGGATGCCAGTCATCTCAAAAAATGTCGGTATTCATTGCGAAAAGCATGGCAAACCGCATATGACTTGACTGCACCGGAAGCCAAGCTAGCTCGGATTTACTTGTCTCGTAGAGGCTTAGACTTAAAAAAGCTAAACCTCTATGGTTTGAGTAAAACTATGCGCTTTAACCCTGCAATGCCCTTGTATGAAACACGTAAAGTCAACGGCATTAAGAAGAACCTTTTCATTGGCAAGTTTCCAGCTCTCGTTTCGCTGGTCACTTATCCCGATGGTAAGGCAGCAACAATTCATCGAACCTTCTTGGATCATCAAGGCAATAAGCTAAAGATGGTTGTAGAAGGTATCGAGGTTAATGCTAAAAAACTGATGTCTCGATGTGAGTCTCGTCCTTTAACGGGAAGCGCAATACACTTGGCAGAAATCAATGGAGAAATCCTGCACGTAACTGAAGGTATAGAAACAGCATTGTCAGTAAAGCAAATGCTTGCTGACAGAGGTTGTCAAAATGAACCCGTATGGGCGTGTATATCATCAACTATCTTGGAAAGCTTTCAGCCACCTAAAGGGGTCAAGTACATCTTTGTTTGGGCTGATAAAGACACTAAACGTGTTGTTCATGGCAAAACCGTAGAAGCTGGATTAGATGCTGCTATGGGGCTTGCAGAACGCCTAGAAGATAGCGATGAATGGGTCGTGATTATGTATCCGACCTGGGATATCCCAACCGGAGTTAAATCTATTGATTGGAATGATGTCTTAGTTGAACACGGCACAAGCAAATTTCCTCATCACCATACACAAATATGGAAGGGGGCTTGCTAATGATTCGTTTCATTACAGATATTCAATCTCAACAAGAGCCTGATATTCTCACGCCGAACCGGTTCAACCGGTTGTTAATTGTGAGCTTAGAGGGTCAACTGTTAGCTAGCTATAATGCGCCAATGAGTGGCTGGACACACGATGTTCTAGTCAGCCTATCGCAGCTATTCCCTCAGCAGTGGGAATATTGCGGGGCAGATGCTCTACTTGGTGATCAATTTGTTGGTTCAACAGAAATTTAATTGAGATAACCCACACGCCAAAGGCGTGTGGGATGTCTTTAACTTATACCTAAACACACTTACTCCTTTGATACATTTCCCTCTGAACACCTACTACCCGACACCCAACACCAAACGTCTTAACATTGTTAAGTTGTTCGCTTATCACACTGTTCTAATAATACCCGCAACGCAATCTAGCCTCATTTCTCGCTGACTTTGGAAATTCGAAAAGTGTGAGTCAATAAGAGATGAAACACATTCCGTCGAATTAAGACTAAGGGATTATTAAATGAACAAACTCTTACTACCTATAGCTGTAGGTGTAGTCATTTCCAGTTTTGCTCACGCGCAAAACCAACCAACGCAAACCAAGAAACAAACCTTAGCTAACGAAAGTGGCAGCGATAACAAATACTTCGCAGATAGTGAAAGAGGTTGGTATTGGTATGAACAACTACCGCAAGATGAGAAAGAAAAGTTCCTAGAAAAACTAAAGCAGGAACAACCGCAACCTGCACCCAAGCCAGCCAAAACCAAGCCAGAAGAACAGCCACTATCAAGCGCATGGTTTAGAGAGAATTTTCAAAAATATGCTGATGCCGCGATGAACAATCCATATGACCAGGAGGCAATGCGAACTTATCTGTATTTAGAAAAGTTTATGCGTGATCGCGCCGTTGCATTTGGTATGGAACGACAAAAAGCGGTAATGGCTGAACCGTTCCTTGACCAAACATCATCTCGCCCAATCGCTAACTTTGGGATGAAGACTATGAATGTACAAGCATCTCAAAATAAGCATGCGCTACTAGAGGAAATGGGTAACGAGTCCGGCTTATATTTCTTCTACCGTAGTGAAGATGTATTCAGTGAACAGCAAGCAGAGCTAGTGGCACAGTTACAGTCGGAATTTGGCTTCACTGTATTCCCTGTTTCAATGGATGGCACACCTCCACCAACCGTTCTTGGTGAAGCCTTTGAAGTCAACACAACACAAGCCCAATCACTAGGTATTCAAGTCCTACCCGCTACGTACCTGTTCAACCCAAACACCAGAGCAGTTGAACTAGTAGGTCAGGGGATGCACTCCATAACCGACCTAAAGGATCGCATTTTGTTTGCTGCATTGCGTTCAGGTCTGATTGACGAACAACAGTACCAATTAACCAAACCAAGTGGTCTGTATGTTGATCCAAATGGCTACGTAACCGGTGGACTTCAAGTTCCTGAGAATGCCCCACAAGAATTTCAAAAACTTTATCAACAAAGCTTATCAGCGCAATAAACAAGGAGATTACTGCAATGAAACTAAATCTATTAACGGGCAGCTTGTTTATGGTCAGCTTATTAAATACGCCACTTGCTACTGCAAGCTTAGATGACCAAATGCGCGATACCTTCAATATGCTAACCAACACAACAGATCCTAATGCCTATAACACTGCTCGTCGAGGCGTGATATCCGGTGGTAGCTTGTTTATGAAAGCCCCTATCAAACGTTCAAACTTAGTATCAGCAACCGCGCCATCAGTATCCGCAGGGTGTGGTGGGATAAATCTGTATGGCGGTAGCTTCTCGTTCATTAACAAAGATGAATTTATTCAAACATTTCAGGCGATTGGCGCAAATGCTCTTGGATATGGTGTAAAACTGGCTTTGCAATCAGCGTGTCCAACCTGTGAACAGATCATGACTTCTCTGGAAAAAACAGCGCAGTTTGTCAACGACATGAATATTGATAGCTGCCAAGCGGCGCAAGGCATTGTTAATGCGGGAATAGACTTTGCGACAACGGCAAAAGCCGATACATCAGCGAAGACTCTCGGTGTCAACAGCGGTCAATGGGAAGACCTAAACGAAGCATGGGGATGGGCTAATGAAGCTGGTCGCTCTCCATCTAAAGTTTTGGCTACAGCTGATCCTACAACCACGAAAGAAAAAATCACTATCAATGCGACATGGAAAGCGATGAAGGAAAGCGAAGTTCATAGCCTATACGGTGGAGATGACGAGTTCCTAGAGTTACTTATGACCATGATTGGTACAGTAGTAATCAAAAACGGAAGTAGCGATCCAGAATCAGATCCTAAGCCTACGGTGTACCAGGGACGTACCATTAGACTAATCGACTTAATAGACGGTGGCACATTCAAAATTTATGACTGTGATACATCGGATAAAAACGGCTGTCTAAATGCACCGCTTGCACCATCTAAATCTGTCACTATCAAAGGGTTACGTGAGCGTGTATATGATGCCTTGCTTGGAAGCGATGGTGTCATTGTTGCCTACCAAAATGACACTGAGTGGAGTACTAACGCAAAACAAACTCTCAAGTTCCCAACGATGATTGGTCAGCTTTGTAATCAAAAAATCTACCAAGCCGCGGTTAACGGCACAGTGGCTACGGTTGGTACTTACATAGCCAATACCTGTGCGGAGCGTTTGGCTCTTGACCTCGCATACATGCAAGTAACGTCCTACATCCAAGTTACACAAGCTGCTCTTAAAAACCTTTTCACTACTGACAGTCAAGAATCAGCGAAAACGCAAGCTGAAAAGGTGCTCCTAGATAGCTCTAAGTACTATCTGGAAGAATATAACCTTCTATCTAAAGACTCTGATTTCCAAGATATCAAAGCGAAGCTTGATAGTGTCAACTTTGGTGAAGGTGAAACCAATACACTGACAGGTAAGTAATTATGGTTTGGAACATTGTAAGCTTTGGGGATGTGGTAACACTTCAAACCGTTTTTAACGCTGTTGGTGCAATATCGGCTAACTCAACTTACAAAGCAGCAGCGGCGGCTGTTGCTTTGTTAGTGTTCGTTATCGCTATGCTTTCTTCAGTGTCAGATGGAAAGCAGGAGTTACCCATACCACGACTACTAGCGGCGTTTTTCATATACGTTGCTGGATTCAATACATTGGGTACAGTCGGCATTGAGAATAGATATGATGGCACTACCACCACCATAGACAACATTCCTATTGCCATCGCTGTACCAGCTTCGCTAATCAGTAATATTGGGTTAGAGCTAGCTGAACTGACTGAAACCGCATTCGGCAGTACCAACCCGCAGGAACGTGTTACGGAGAGGGGCTATCTAAGCCCCTTAAAAGCATTGGCTGCATATAGAGATATCGCGTATAAGTCCTGTCCGGCAGGGGATGGTAACTCTGTATTATCCGGCTATAGATTTTGTCCTAGTTTCCACAATTACATGCGTGACTGTGCGATGGTTAAAGCAAAGCGAGATGGTTTGACTCGAACCATGAAAGAAGGGGACTTTTTTACCAACATTCAGTTCAATTCATCGTCATTCGCAACATTTCTAGTGCGCTCAAGCGGAGTTATAGAAGAACAATCCTGTAGGGACGCATATTCGAAAATTATCACTATGATCAACTCTGGTGATTTCGGCACCATGTATGCCCACTTCAACGAGAGAATGGGGGTACGTACTGGCGAGGACGTAGAGAGTGTTACTAGTGATGTCCTCGCTTCAATTGGCGCTGATGCTGCTATGAATCGTAATCTGATGAAAACGATGATGGCAAGCAAACTCGCTGAAGAAGGTGAGCTATCGTTCTACTACAAAAACAACGCTTCCGACTACGCAGAAAACCTACAAAGCTCCGTAGAACAGAGAAACTACGGCTGGATCATTCAAGGAGAGATGTGGGTACAAATCGTAAACAAGTTCATTGCCATAATGGAATGCTTGCTATACGCCCTCACACCGTTCATTGGATTGATGGCGCTATGTGGCTCTGTAGGCTCCAAGACGCTACTTCTATTCCTACAGATGCTTGCGGTCATTCAATTAATCCCGATGCTACTGGTTGTCGCTCAGAGTGTTGTTATGGGACAGATGGCTAGAGCAGTGACAGAAATAGGATTGCAATATGAAACTGGCTCAATTGAATGGATACAAGCAATATTTGAGCAAGCAAAAGATCTCTTAGGTTTAGGGGGAATGATTGCGGCTACTATCGTACCGGCTATGGCTATGTCGCTCGTTACCGGCTCTGGCATGGCGATGATGGGAGCAATGAAAGGTGCAGCAGCAACCGCTAAAGACACAGATGCCACACCGGAAATATCGAAACAGGGCGGCGCTATTGAAGATTGGGGATCATTAAACAGCGGTACTCGTGATGCGTATGGAAACACCATGACTCAGAGCGCGGAATCGCGTGTCGGCAACATTTCAAGAAATTTGGCGAACTCAAGTTCTGTGTCAGATGCCCAAACTAGGATGCAAACGGCACAAGCGAATTACCAGCAAGCAGTCGAGAATGCCCTAACCAATTCTAACGGTAATGCTTTCAGCACTAATGAGGTCTTAAAGGCAGGTCAGTCTATTAATTCCGGCTCTAGCACTATGCAAAACTTCGCTGAGAAGCACCTCACGTCTCTTGCTGACTCATATGGTCTACAAGGACAAGAAAAGAACGACTTCATAAATATGATGTCCGCCGGTCTCCAACTGGTCGGAACTGGTGGTCGAATGACTGAGCAAGCTACTGAATCACTATCGGCAAATGTTGCTAAAGCTTATCAGGACGCAACAGCAGGTGAAAAGGCGATTGCCCTACAAGCTAAGTTCGATGAAGCGAAAAATGCAGCCTACGAAAATGGCGAGACTGTTACCACAAATAACAGTGAAATGGACTCACGAGCAGAGAGAGTAACACAAGCTAGACAAGAGGTAGAAGCCAGCACTGACCAATACCAAAATGCAGTGAGTGCTACAGATACAGCGTCAATTATGAACGACGACGTAAGAATGGGACTAGCCATGATTGGACAAGACGAAAGTGTTCAAAGTAGCCTCGATAAACTGATTAACGAAAACAGAGATAACCCTGAGTGGTTAAGAAGATTTTCTCAGAACTATCAGGAAATGGATGGTGGCGTAAATGGTACAGATTTAGACTCTGACAGTGCCAAACTAGCAGCGTTTATGGTAACGAATAACGAACTAGGAAATATGGAAGATAACCAAGCTGTTCTTAGTCAATATCACGGACAACAACCATCTTCACCAGAAGAAATCAGAACTAATGGAGTCAATCCAAATATATCTGAAGGACTACCGAACAATCCGAAATATGGTGATTTGGATAGACAACCAATTGTTGCTCCAACACAAGGTGTAGTACCAAATAGTCTTAATGTCGATGAGAATGATCCGTTATCCGAAAATAGAGCTAACTTAATGGGTAATTTCACCAAGAATGCTAATGACGTTGAAAAATTTGGGGATAACTTCTTCAACAGTGACCAGTTTAAACAGTATCAAGACAAAGTCGATGATATGAAACAAAGGCTAGGAATTGACGATGACACCAATATTGTTCCTCTAGAACATACACAAGAGAATATAAAAGACTCAATTGCTAGCATGCTATCTGACGGTATATTTGACGATATTTCTCAGAAAGTTGGACACGTTGCAAACCCAATTTCTGAACAGGTAGATAATGCAAAAGAAGCAGTATCGAATGCATATAACACTATGAGAGCTGCCTTTTATGAATCACCAATAGGACAGGCAGAGACAGAAACAACTGAGATGATTTCTGAAAAGTTCAATGCACTAAATGAATACTTGGACAGCAGTGAAGCGTTGGATAATCCACAACAATTAAAAGAAAAAGTTAGTGGGTTTATTGACGATGTCAGTGGAGAAATGGCTAATTTATTCACATACGAAAGTGAATCTAATACGCCAATTGAATCTAAAGAACCTGAAAAAATTGATGATGAAATTAACACCTCAATATCAAAGAACAGCGATAACGAAACTATTTCCCCGCTAGTCAATGATAATGAAAACCAATCTGAGGAAAGCACTATAGGAGAAAATAGCTCACCTATGGTTAATAGTAATTTAAACTCAGACAACGAGCCATTTAGCCAAGGTAATGATGGTTCAGGTGAATACAGCACCAATTATCCCCACTATGAAAAAATAGCGAATGAGCGACAGGAAAAAATAGAACAAGAAGAAAGGAGAGATGAAAATAGTAGAAATGAACTTGAAAGATTACAGTCAATAGATAGTGACTACAATCCAGTAGGGGTAGATGATATACCTCGTTAGAAAAATAAAAACCTCGGAAATATCCGAGGTTTTTTACATGTGTTGATCGTAATTACCTTTAACCTTGTTAAATCCATCTTTATCTCTAAAGGCATCTCCTTTATATAAAGACTCTGGGTATTTAGCGCCAGAAGCTCCCAAGATAGAACCATAAACACATTGAATATCACCTTTAATTAGCTTGTATACAATGTAGACAAAAAAAGATAGAGCAATACATAAAAACATAAACTAACTCCTAACGTCGAATTTTAATTGGTGCATCATCATAATTACCAACATGCTTATTAACAACCACGCTCTTATCTACTTCAACAAAATAGGCTCGATAAACAAGATAACAACAAACACCTATAAAAGCGTCAAACAAACCAAATCCATAGTTTAGATATCCAAAAGAAAGAATTGCGAATATAATTAGGAAAACGGTAATATCCCCAATTTTCCATAATATGTTGATTGACCTGTCTTTCATAACCACCTCCATTTACTGATATAGTAACAAATAAATATAACTTCCAAAATATAGAGCGCATAAGAAAAAATAGAACAGCACCATAGTACAGTATTCATAATTAGAAATCACAAGATCGTTCACATAGTGCCAAAAACCTCCCTAAAAGTCTTCACTTTGGCAAGCGATTTATCCTAGAGCCAAAAACCAGCTTTTTTGGCTCTGTATCTTATAGTGCCAAAAACCTACCTTTTTGGTTACTACATTTGTTATGGTATGATTTGATGAAATCAACTTATAGCATAATCACTGGTATTGGAGATTACATGCAAGCGATAGTCGATGCTATCTACGAAGAAATAGATGGCTTGTATAAAAAGACAGAAGCGATTCAAGGTGTTTGGCGAAGGGCTATAGCAGAGAGAGAGTTCAATAGGGACTATTCAGATAAGAGAAACATTGAGTCAACAAATTATGAAATGCGAGTCGAGTTTGTAGGGTTTAGTTTTCGTGTTCGTTGGCATGAAGTTCGGTTTGTTAAGAATGGTAATAAAACTCTGCGGTTGATAAAATCTATTGCTGTACCTGAAAGCGGTAAATATAAGGCATCACAATTTGGTAAGGCTCAAGAATGGGAACTTCTTCTTATAACAAGAATGGAAGATGCTCTATCAGAAATCCGTTACCAATTAAAGCATTTAGGTAAGGCGCATAATGCAGTGGTTTGGGCTTCCAAACGTTCTAAGCAAAAAATCAAGACAATAGAAATTAAACATCGTGTTGAGAAAACAAATCGTTCTATCAAAGCGATTAAAGAGTCATTGAAAAAATAGGATGTAGTTGATGGAAATAAAAGTGAGAACAATTGGCGAACATGATTTAACAGATGAAATGAATGCTTTAATGGATGCAATTGAAGCGAAAGAAGATGTTAAGGGATTTGCCTATGCTGGCTCAGGAAAAAGTACATTCCTAAGAGCTGTCGAGAAATATCAAAAAAATAAGATGGGCATTTACCTTTGCTATAACAAATCTCTTGAGCGTGAAGCTAGAAGTTTGTTTATTGGCACTCATGTTCACATATATACATCTCACTCTTATGCTTTATCAACGTTCAGTAAGGAAGTAAAAACAGGCTTTTTAAGAAAAGTTAATTTGAAACCTAACATGAAAATGGTACTAGACCATTCAGAGTTCAATTTGGACAATCCATTATTCAATGCACTCGACATGAAAAAGAATTGGCGTGTATTAGTTGATATCTGCGATTGTTTTATTCAGACCGCATCACTTGAACTAACAGAGCTACACCTTACTGAGAAAGCTAAAAAACTAATCACCAGTAAAGTTAACAGCAAGGCAATAAAAGCGAACCAAAAGCAAGTAGCTTTATTGTACTTGGTTAATCACGCTAACTTATTGCTAAAGTCGATGTTTGATACGAGCAATGAGTGTTATTGCTCACATGATGGATACGTTAAATATTGGCAGCTTTCAAAGCCAGTTATTAACTATGACTATGTTATGTTTGATGAGACACAGGATGCACCGCCAGTTCTTGTTAACGTAATAATGTCTCAAAAGATTCAGAAAATATTTGTCGGTGATAAATACCAAAATATCTATCAGTTCAAAGGCGGCGTTAATGCAATGACTGTGGTTCCGTGTGAGTCATTTCCTTTATCTGTTTCATTTCGATATGGACAAGATTTAGCAGACTTAGCCAGCAAGATATTAAAACACTACGATACTAGCGTAAAAATTACGGGGCGAGGGTTTGATACGGAGATTATAAAAGGCTCCGACTATGATGACTCTGACAATATGTTGTACATTGCACACACCAATATTCACTTATTGGATATTCTGATTGATTGCTATAAATCTAAGATTCCAACGGTATTTGTTACGGACAACAAAGCCAGCTTTACGTTAATGAAAGCAGAGTCCATTTTGAACATTTCACAAAATGGTGAGGGTATAGGCTTTTATAAAAAGTACGACAACATTGACAAGCTAATTGCCGAACAGCGCGATTTGGAAACTAAGGTCATTATCGAGTGGTTTAAAGAAGACCGTGAAAAGTTCATGGATCTAATAATGGCATTAAGATGGACGCTAGATATTATTCCTGACAAAGCGTTTGTGAAATTATGCACCGCACATGGAAGTAAAGGCTTGGAATCTGATGTGGTGATGTTGGCTGACGACTTTAGTGCCGTTGAAGCTGCGTTCGGTGATGGACAGCCACTTGCTGAAGATGAATTGAATCTGATTTATGTTGCTGTGACCAGGGCGAAGAAGAAGCTCATTTTGTCTGATACGCTTTACGATGCTTTGAATAAGAACCTGGCATTCACTCTCAAGCGCCATAAACCCGCGAAGTGTATGTCTGACAACCTCATTCCTGAGTCTTACCAAGTGAAGGGCAAAAAAGCCAAATCAAAACCTAAGCAGCCAGTCAAACCGGCACAGTCAGCAGAAAGTAATCTCGCTGCAGAAACCCACAGCGTCCAACCGGAACAATCAAATTCAAACCGCGCAGCTTCTAACAAACCAGCTTCGGATAGCGAGAACCAGGCTAAGAGCACTAAGCCTGAAAAGTCCTCTCCTTTGGTCAGCTCATCAAACAATGCACCGAGCAAGGAAATGGCTATCGTGGTGGGGCAATCAAAGGAAACGGGTGAAGATATGCTTTGGTGTCCAACGGATACCAGTTTGTACTTAAACCCTAACCTTGCTGTCGCCGGTACAATGGGAACCGGTAAGACGCAGACGGTGAAAAGTATCGTCACACAGCTTCGAAGACAGAAAGAACTCAACACCGGTGGCGAGTCACTTGGCATCCTTATCTTTGATTACAAGTCTGACTACGTTGATGATGACTTCGTTAACGCAACAGGTGCGACCGTGTTAGAGGCGAACAATCTACCGATTAACCCGTTTGCTTTACACTCAGACCACCGCTTAGCGTTAATGAACAATGCGAAGGTTTTCATCTCCACATTGAGCAAAGTTTTCCGTTTGGGAGTAAAGCAGGAGCAAATGCTAAAGAACTGCATCCTCGCTGCCTATGAGAACAAAAACATAGACAATGGTGATGTCAGTACCTATAGCAACACTCCACCGACTCTGAGGGACGTTATCGCGGTTTATAATGGTCAGCGTAAGATTCCTCAAGATTCCCTTACCTCCGCGCTTTCTGACTTGTATGACTTCGAGATATTTGAGAGCAACGGGAGAAAGTGTAAAACGCTTTACGACCTCCTTGATGGGAATGTTGTGGTCGTAACATTGGGAGGTATTGATCCAAACTTACAAAATCTCATCGTTGCGGTCTTACTTGACCAATTCTACACACAAATGCACCTTGCTCCAAAACCTAATCCGTCTGGTCAGTACCGAGCGTTGAAAAAAATGATACTCGTTGATGAGGCTGACAATTTCATGAGCCAAGACTTCCCAAGCTTACGAAAGATACTCAAAGAAGGGCGAGAGTTTGGGGTAGGGTGCCTATTATCAACTCAGGGGCTGGACCACTTCCAGACTAGTGAGAATAGCTATAGCGATTACATGACAGCGTGGATAGCTCACCGACTCAACAATCCAAAGAGCAAAGATGTTGAACAATTGCTAAACACCAAAACAAAGCAGGAGCTTGAAAACCAGTTAAACATGGTTCGAGAGTTAGAGAAACACCATGCTCTTTTCGTTGATGGCAAAAAGCATGTTACTCATCAACATTCAACAATGTTTTGGAAATTGATTCAAAATAGTTAAGATTATCAACAAGGAGTAGCCAATCAGGGACACTCCTTGTTTTTAAAAGGAATAAAAATTGAAGAAAGTAAAACTTTCCGTAGCCGCTAGCGTTCTAGCGGTTAGTCTATCTGGTTGCAGTACGCAACAGCAAGAACCCTTAGAGCCAATCACACAGTACCTTTCTTTCGGCTCAGAGCAAAGTGCAAATCGAACTGTGACATTCAAATATCACGACCTCTCAATCCCGCAGGAGTTTCCGAACTACGAGATCAAGATGAACATCGAGCGCCTTCCTCGTGTATTTGAGTTTGATTTGTGCCAAGAGGTCAAAAAGTCAGAGCACTGCAAAAGCTCAGTCTATGTAACACAACGTCTAGATAACCTTGTGATGATCAAATACACGTTGCATTTGCCTAAACGTCAACCTCACAAGCTCAAAACCATAGGCGGGGTGGATGTAATGGCTCTTGATAAGAGAAGCATTAAGTTTGAGCAAACTGCACCATGGGGAACGGAAACTCATCCTAATGTAAGTGGTGACAAAGCCAAACCTTTTGCTTTTACTGTTCTAACTGAATAGCGTGGTGATGAAACAAAGGGAGCAAAAGCTCCCTTTTTAGTGTCAGCTATTGGCTAACCTACTACTCTCTGCCTCAGTTAGTCTCTGAAGTACTCAAATAGGTATATTAAGCCTTTGATAACAAAGCTTGGGTTCACTTTGAAAACCAAGACCACGTTTTTTAACACCTTACCAAGTAAGGCTTTTGCGTTGTCAAAATCCATCGAATATTCCTTCTTCAAATTCGACTTTTGATTTGCCAATCGGGTCACTGGTGGTCTATAGTCTCGGTTGTTCGGTGTCGAGATAGATACCTAGTAGTCAGTTCAAGTAGTTGCAGCTACTCTAGATTGGCTCCTATTATAAACCCTGCCTTTTGGTGGGGTTTATTCGTTTTAGGCTCAAATATACAGTGCAAGCAAAATCCGCGATTGGCGTTTCATTGCCACAACATCTAGTAGTCCTTGACCTTGCGAGTTACAAGATAGTGCTATTAAAATGATTGATCAAGGTACATGTTTGCGATGAGTTGTGGATAAATGCACATTTAAAGAAAATCAGTAAGTAGACACTCACTTACTAGGAAAGGTCGGGCTTGAATAGGTAAAATCACAGTTTTGAGATCGGTTTATAAATGCCCACTCTGAAAAAGATTTTCCTTGATCTTTGGATGTTTGTATCTGCGAAAAATAGGCTTGTTAAAATGCAATAGATACCACGGAAAATAAGAGACACACCACTTTACAAAAGAAATATTATATTCGTGAAACGTGACCTTTAAATGTTTAGTCGTACATAGATTACCCTTGTCTTATTGAAACACCACATGTTTCCAGTTCAGAAATTAAGTGCTCTGAATTGAGTTCTGGTAAGCTCCTGGCTAACCACTTTACTTCAGAACGTATATCGGAGATATCAGAACAAGAATGCGATCTTTCTGATAGAAGTAAATCTATGTACCTATGCACCAGTAACTCAGTGACATTCCGTGGTTCTTCAATTTTTAGAAAATGCTTTCTCAAGACATTACGTAGTCGCGCCCTTTCAAAATAGTCATAGATGGTACAAAGGGTCGAATTGTCCAACTGAACGATTAAACCTTCGAATACAGTAAAAACATCAAACTTATAGCGGTTAAAAATGTTCACGCCAACCTCGCAACCATTTTTGCTACGGTTAAAATCAAACTTATCCTTAGCAAGCCACTGCTGTTTATCGAGAATTTGTTCAATGTCTTCCATGTTCGTTTCCGTTATCTAATGTTCTATATAAACTATAACTAGTTTTTTGGTGGCTGGCTTAATTCGAGGCAAAGTAAATGCAAAGAGATTCGGCTAAACTCATGTGTGAGAGAGTAATAAAGTCTCATACCAAGTAATAAAGATTCATACTGAGTATTAAAGTATCATACTAAAATGGCAGCGATCGCAATCGATACGCTGCCATTCCTAAATCGAAAATGCCCCTTTCCTGTTTAGAATTGTTACTCTTATCATTTCTGAACAATCCCATTTGAACAAATATTACTAATGCCGATATAGTGCAACTAACTACATAAAGTATGGTCACGCACGGATTATGGGTAACAGAAAAATCGCTGTATTAATTGATTCAGAAAACACTCCGCACTCAAAGCTAAACCTGATTATTGAAGAGCTTTCTAGTTTTGGGCAGATCATCGTTAAACGTGCATATGGTGATTTTTCTGCTGAGCAACTAAAAAACTGGAAGCAGCCTTTAAATGAGTTAGCTATTCAAGCCAAACAGCAATTTGCCTATACATCTGGAAAAAACTCCACAGATTCTTTAATGATTATTGATGCAATGGATCTCTTATACAGTCAACGGTTTGATGCTTTTGCTTTGATATCCAGTGATAGTGACTTTACAAGTCTTGCTACGAGGTTAAGAGAGTCAGAGATACACGTTATCGGTGTTGGAAAAGCGATGACTCCGACGTCTTTTAAAAAACGCTTGTGACGACTTTGTTGCAATCCCCCTCTGGCAGGATAGTTGTCACTGTTAAAATTTAACCAGCATGGGCGGTAATGAGTGAACCTTGTCTCGTATTCCCGCAGAAAGAAAAGAAGCCATATTGAAAAAGCTACTGCCTCCATATTCAATGTCAGTGAGCGAACTTTCAAAAGAAGAAGGTATTAGCACCGCGACCCTGTATCATTGGCGGCAGCAACTCAGACGTTCAGGAGCCGCAGTGCCAAACAGCAACACTTCATCAGAGCAGTGGTCTGCTCAAACTAAACTCGCCATCGTCGCCGAGACTTACTCGATGACCGAGAGTGAACTCAGCCAATATTGTCGTGAAAAAGGTCTGTTTCCTGAGCAAGTCCAAAGCTGGCGCAGCGAATGTATGCAAGGGTTTATGTCGAGTAAAGAGCGGGAAGCGGAAGCAAAGAAGCAGGCTAAAGCGGATAAGCTTGAAATTAAAGAGCTTAAGAAGGAGTTACGCCACAAAGAAAAGGCACTCGCTGAAACCGCTGCCCTGTTGGTTCTACGAAAAAAGCTCAGAGCCTTTTACGGGGAAGAGCCAGAGGACGACTAACCTCAACCGATGAAAGGCAGCACCTGATTGCTCTTATCCACGATGCCAAGCAAAGTGGTTGCCGTTTAGAGCGGGCTTGTCATGAGGTTCAAATTGACGTGAGAACGTATCGTCGATGGTATCGACAAGGAGAGATTCAGGCGGATAAAAGACCGACCTGTGCCAGACCAGAGCCTGCTAACAAGCTCTCGCAGCAAGAGCGTGATGCGATTATCGAGGTATGTAACCGCCCAGAGTTCGCGAGCTTACCTCCTACTCAAATCGTACCGACACTGCTTGATAAAGGGGAATATATCGCCTCAGAGTCGAGCTATTATCGAGTACTGAGTGCACAAGGACAACTTCACAACCGAGGCCGTCAGAGGAGTAGACAAAAGCAAGCGAAGCCAACGAGTTATACGGCGACAGGCTCGAATCAAGTCTACACATGGGATATCACTTACTTGCCTTCAAAGGTTCGAGGCCAACACTATTATCTGTACGTCATAGAGGATATCTACAGCCGAAAAATCGTGGGTTATGAGGTGTATGAACGTGAGTGCGGTGAGTTAGCGTCACAACTCCTGCAACGAACGTTGATGCGAGAGCAGTGCTTCAATCAACCGCTGGTTCTTCACTCAGATAACGGTGCGCCTATGAAGTCGCTGACGTTCAAAGCGAAGATGGATGAGTTAGGCATTACCTCATCGTATAGCCGCCCAAGAGTCAGTGATGATAACCCGTATGTCGAGTCGTTGTTCCGCACGGTAAAGTACATGCCAAGCTGGCCGACAAAGGGCTTTGCAAATCTCAACAGCAGTCGAAGTTGGGTTGAAGCCTTCGTGCGCTGGTACAACACCGAGCACAAGCACAGTAAGCTAAATTACGTCACGCCTTCACAGCGTCATAGTGGGCAAGATAAAGAGATCTTGAAGCGCCGTGCTGAGGTATTACTCGCTGCAAAACAGCGGAAGCCTGAACGTTGGCCTGGTGATATCAGGAACTGTAAGCCAGTTGGTGAAGTACACCTAAATCCAGAAAGAGAAGCTGCTTAATAAGCAAGCAAATGATGACAACTACCTTGAAAAACGCCGCAATAGAGAACTTAAACGCTGATGTTGATCTAGAGGAGGCACAATCAAGCTCTAATCAAGACGCAGAACGCGAACTATGTCGATTAATGCATCAAGCTTGGCAGAACTATAGAGATGAATCGGGTTGGGCAAAACTAGGTGAAATTGGCAAATATTTAAAACGATTGAAGCCAGATTTTGACCCTCGAAACTACGGTTTGAAGAAGTTATCTGACTTTTTTGATAAATATCCAACGCGCTATAGAACCCGTAACACTAAACGCTCTGGTATGGAGTTTCAGTTGATAACAAAGGCTAGCAAACAAAAATGATTTGCAGCTTCGCTGACCTATTTTTGGTAATGCTAAAAGTGGCTACGATACTGGTGGCTATTCAGTCCAGTATTGAGTCGGTGCTCTCTACTCTGATTTAACTTATCCCGATTCTTGATAGAACGGCCGCTCTTTTAGGTTATTCGAGTCATACTTCTCTACAAGGCTCGTTCCGTTGTAGAAAAATTACCAAAGCTGTCCTTATACGGACATAAATCACCTATAATAATAGTTAAAGATGTATGCTCTCACATAACTATACGTCGCATAACGCTAGCGATAAAAAGAGCCTAGTAATTAGGGGTTACTGTAGAGCTTGAGATATGAAAGCTAGAAATCATACTAGCTAATAATTTCTAACTATATTAGAAGTTTAAATAGAGCTTCTTTATCCTAAGGCAACACTTAGTAACTAATCTTAAACTGCACACAATTTACTCTAGTTGATTAAGCGCTACCTACCTCATTCAATTTTGCATAGGTCAAATTCCTTACCTATAGCTGGAGGGCATGCTCATGCTCCCAAGTAACAATTCTTCAGGAAACCCCTGGGGCGGAGGACAGCAAGATCCTCCACATTTGAAAAAAGCTTTTCATACGATTCTTCAGCACTTCAAGAAAATTCTTATCGGTGGCGGACCGTCGAGATTTTTTTCTCCATTTATTATTATATTTTTAGCTCTCATTTTATGGTCAACATTTTATACCGTTCCAAGTGATTCTGTCGCTGTCATACAACGCTTTGGTAAGTATGTAAATAATGTTCCTGCGGGGCTCCACATCAAGGTTCCACTTGGTATTGATACGGTAAAAATAGTTCCAGTTAAACGGCAGCTAAAACAAGAGTTTGGTTTTACGACGCCAGAAGCTAATGATCCTCACCAAAGTCCAAGAGTGAACGATCGTCGCCAAGAGACACAAATGGTCACTGGTGATTTAAATGCTGCCCTTGTGGAGTGGGTAGTTCAATATCGAATTTCTGAACCCATTAAGTTTTTGTTCGAAGTCCGGAAACCTAGTGAAACACTTCGATATGTTTCTGAATCCGTAATGCGTGAAGTTGTCGGGGATAGAACTGTGGATGAAGTGATCACAATAGGTCGACAAGAAATTGAATATGAAGCGCTTTCAAAAATGCAGGCGCTCTCAACGAAATATGCCTTAGGAATAAGTATTGACCAAGTGCAATTGAAAAACATCAACCCTCCTCAACCTGTCCAGGCATCATTTAACGAAGTGAACCAAGCCCAACAGGAAAAAGAAAAGCTTATTAATGAAGCTCGCCGAGATTACAACAAAGTGATCCCTTTAGCTTTAGGAGAAAAAGATCAACGGATCAGAGAGGCTGATGGTTATCGTTTAAAACGAATTAATGAGGCTGAAGGTGATACAGCTCGCTTCAATGCATTATTGGTCGAATACGTTAAAGCACCGGAAGTGACTAAGCGAAGAATCTATCTAGAAACAATGCAAGCTGTATTACCGAATATTCGTGCCAAAATTATCATTGATGAGCGAACAAACAATATTTTACCTTTGCTCAATCTCAACGAGACGCAAGGAGATGCACAATGAAACCGATTAAATTAGGAGTCATAATCGCATTAGCCTTAGGTGTCTCTTTTAGCATATACAACGCACTTTATACGGTGAGTGAAGTACAACAGGTCATTATTACACAGTTTGGGAAACCGATAGGCGAACCTGTGGTGGATGCCGGGTTGAAGATAAAAATACCGTTCATTCAGGAAACTAACACAATAGATAAGCGAGTGTTGGAGTGGGATGGCAACCCTTCCGACATGCCAACAAAAGATAAGCTGTATATTTCTGTTGATTTATTTGCTCGGTGGCGAATTACCGATCCACTTCAATACTTTTTACGTCTTAAAGATGAACGTAGTGCTCAATCTAGGCTTGATGATATTTTAGGGAGTGAGACGCGAAATGCTGTGGCAAAACATGAATTGATCGAAATAATTCGTACAAATAAAAATCGAAAACCGTTACGAGATCCCTTATTGAGTGATGTAGAAGGCGAATTGAAAATTGGCGCCCTAGTGCCTATTAAAAAAGGTCGTCAATTAGTCGAGCAAGAAATATTCTCTGCAGCATCAGAAAAAATAAAAATCTTTGGTATTGAATTACTCGATATTCGCTTTAAACGTATTAATTATAATGAAAGTGTCCGCCCTAAAATTTACGAGCGAATGATTAGTGAACGTCGGCAAATTGCGGAACGTTTTTTATCTGAAGGGAATGGTGAGGCTGCGAGGGTTCGTGGTGACCGAATTAGAGATTTAAATAAAATTCAGTCCGAGGCCTATCGTAAAGTTGAAGAGATTCGCGGGCAAGCCGATGCCCAAGCTGCCGAGGTTTACTCGCTAGCCTACAATAAAAGCTCTGAAGCGAGACATCTTTATGAGTTTACACGAACGATGCAGGCTTACTCGACCGTCATTTCAGAAAACACCACGCTTGTTTTATCTACGCATAGCGATTTATTCAAGTTTTTGAATAACATCGAAGGAAACTTAAATACTACAGTCGACAAGCAATGAGCAAACGAGAAAAAACAACTATCAATCGGACTCAACTACCAAGAGAATATATTGATTGGCTTTCTCAGCCTGTAACCCGTTTTACACATATTGAATCTGCTTCGGGCGTTGTGCTGTTTATTTCCACGTTGCTTGCTGTTGCGCTCGCCAACTCGAGTTTAGGAGAGGCGTTTTCTCAATTCTGGCAGATTCCGTTGGGAATTACTGTCGGGGATTATTTGTTTGAGCGTTCAATACACACATGGATCAATGATGCCGGAATGACCTTGTTCTTCTTTCTCATTGCATTGGAACTCAAGCGCGAATTGATGTTAGGTGAACTCCGTAATCCTAAATTAGCCATCCTTTCTATTGCTGCCGCCCTAGGCGGTATGCTGATACCCTCTTTTTTCTATTTGCTTTTACAATTTGGTGAGCCCGGGCAGCGTGGTTGGGGCACGGTCATGGCAACGGACACCGCATTTGTGATCGGATGTTTAGCTCTGTTAGGACAAAGGATTCCAAATAGCTTACGCATATTCATGTTATCAATGGCTGTGGTGGATGATATCGGTGCTATCATTGTTGTTGCTATTGGTTACGGTAGTGAGATCGATTGGTTAGCTATCATTTGTGCATTGATAGGCTTTGCTGTTATTCGAATCATGGGTTTTTTAGGGATTCGCAGCCTTGTCCTTTTTTCTGTTGTGGGGGGAGTGACCTGGCTAGCTGTTGATATGTCTGGCATACATCCAACGATTACTGGTGTCGTTATTGGACTATTAACACCAACGAGTAAATGGGTGAGCAAACAACACCTTTCCATTATTATCGATACTGTGATGAAATCGTCTACTAGGAAGCAGTGGAGTGGCGACACCGCAGAGGGAGTTGCGTTGCGGACTGCAGCAGCGGCAGCTCGTGAAACACTCTCACCGGTTGAGCGTTTAGAAATGTTACTTCATCCTTGGGTCGGGTTTATCATCCTGCCGCTGTTTGCCTTAGCCAATGCGGGGGTTTCGTTAACAGGGGCAAATCTAACGTCTCCAATTTCTCTCGCCGTATTTTTGGGTTTTGTTTTTGGAAAGCCGATAGGTATTGTGTTGTTCAGTTGGATTTCAATAAGACTCGGTTTAGCGATACTGCCTGAAAACCTCAATTGGGGAATGCTCTTGGGGAGCGGGATGTTGGCCGGTATTGGTTTTACGATGGCATTGTTCATAGCGGAGTTGGCTTATAGTCCTGACCAAATTAATGCTGCAAAACTTGGGATTTTCTCAGCTTCCATCTGTTCAGCCTTACTCGGTCTCATTTTTTTACGGTATTTTTCTGTGAAAAAAAGCTGAAAAATATCTGAAATGGATAGGTCGTCGGCAGTCTGCGGTGATCAACTACCGCAGAAGCCGCTACCCCGTAACTTGAGAGATGAGGTTTCACTATGGCATGTTAGGTATATTCAATTTTAGTTGCTTTAGAACATACTGAAGAATGCCTCCCGAGTTGAAATAATCTAGCTCCTTCGGGTTGTCGATACGAGCAATAACGGGAATGGAATGTTCCGAACCTTCAGCGGTTACGACGATAATATTCATCTCTAGTAAGGGCTTAAGAGGTTCATTTGGAGCGATAAAAACCGTCTCATTACCTTCCAGAGTTAGTGAATTTAATTCCTCTGGTCGCATCAGTTGAAGAGGCAATACGCCCATACCGACTAGATTACTACGATGAATCCGTTCAAACGATTCTGCGATGACTGCTTTTATATTCAATAAAAGACATCCTTTGGCAGCCCAGTCGCGACTAGAGCCTGAACCATAGTCTTTGCCAGCAAATATTACCAACGGAACGTTAAGTTCGATTGATCTCCTGCTCGCGTCGAAAATAGGAATGATGGGAGGCGCTTTCTCAGTGGTTGACATGTTACAGTCATCCAGTTTGGTATCGCCGTAACATCGTGTCACACCGCCTACAGTCGGGGAGGCGATTTTGTTTTCCAAACGTACATTTGAAAAAGTCCCACGAACCATGATGTGATGATTTCCTCGGCGTGAACCATAGCTATTGAACTCTTCGGGTGTGATGTTTTTTGAAAGTAGATATTGACCCGCCGGACTATTTTCTGAAATTCGGCCTGCTGGTGAAATATGGTCGGTCGTAATTGAATCCCCCAAAATGGCTAATACACGCGCTGATTCAACAGGAAAAGTCGGCGGTGGTATTTCCAAAAACGGAGGGCGTTGTATGTAAGTGGAGTCTTCGTCCCACGGGTAGCAGGGGCTGTCTTTCATTGACAATTTTTCCCACTCTTCATCACCTTCAGTAATGTCGCTGTAGCTCAATCTAAAGTGGCTCTCATGGACTTGATTTAGCATTTCATTCAGCATGGTTTGGCTTGGCCACAGATCTCTTAGATAGACGGGCTCGTTGTTACTATTGATCGCAATTGGGTCTTTTTCTAAGTCAATACAGGTCGTACCCGCTAACGCAAATGCGACGACTAGTGGTGGCGAGGCAAGCCAGTTTAGGCTAACTGAGGGGTGTACTCTACCTTCAAAATTTCGATTACCTGATAATACCGCCGACACATTCAGGCTGTTTTCTGAGATCTCGGTTTCAAGATTGTTTTTCAATGGACCGGAGTTACCAATGCATGTTGTGCAACCGTATCCAACTCGATGAAATCCCAATAGGTCGAGGTAGTCTTGCAAACCCGTATCATTGAGATATCGAGCGACAGCTAATGATCCGGGGGCGAGAGAAGTTTTGACGTAGCTAGGAACGGTTAACCCTTTTTTAACTGCTGCCTTAGCCACCAAACCCGCAGTCAGCATAACTGCGGGGTTTGATGTGTTAGTGCACGAGGTGATGGCTGCAATGACGACATCCCCATGGTTTAAGGGTCTGGATGGGTCTGGCTGGTCTGAATTTGAGGCACCTTCAATAGCACATTGGTCAAGAGTCGCTTGCTTAATGGCACTGATGTTAAGTCTGTCTTGAGGTCGTTTGGGCCCTGCTATTGAGGTAACGATAGCAGATAAATCCACTACAACATTTTCGTCATACTCTGGTGCAGGGCTGTTTGTATCCCACCATAGCTCTTGCTCTAGAGCGTAAGCCCGAACTCTATCAACCAGTGAAGAAGGGCGGTTTGTCAGGGTTAAATAGGCGATAGTATTTTCGTCAATTGGGAAAAACCCGCAAGTGGCGCCATACTCTGGTGCCATATTGGCAAGCGTTGCTCGGTCTGCCACTGATAGAGTGGCTAAACCGTCACCATAGTACTCAACGAACTTACCGACCACGCCATGAGACCTTAACCTTTCTGTAATCGTCAAAACCAAATCGGTCGCAGTCACACCGGGACGCAATTGCCTATCAAGACGCACGCCGACAACTCGTGGGATAGCGATATTAAGTGGCTGGCCAAGCATTGCGGCTTCGGCTTCTATGCCTCCCACTCCCCAACCCAATACGCCTAACCCGTTTACCATAGTGGTGTGGCTGTCGGTTCCTATAACCGTATCTGGTGTTAACACTCTTTTTTCATCTTTGCGCACAACTTGAGATAGATACTCTAGATTAACCTGATGGCATATCCCCTTGCCGGGGGGATCACGGTCAAGTTACGGAAATTTTTTTGTGCCCATTTTAAGAATGTGTAGCGCTCTCGATTTCGTGTCATTTCATGTTCACGATTTGTGTGTATCGAGGATTCTGAACCTGACTGATCAACAATTAGCGAATGGTCTATGACAAGATCTACTGGGCATTTGGGGGTAACATAGCTCGGGTCTCCTCCGTCTTGGGCTATAGCATCTCGTATCGCGGCTAAGTCGACCAAAGCAGGTATCCCGGTATAGTCCTGCATCAGCACTCTACTAGGATAGAAACTAAATTCTGATGAGTTACCATCGCTCTCGGAATCGGAAGACGTATTTTTAAAGAACAATGCTTCAATAATCCGAGATGACTCTTTTAAATCAGAGGTTTGTCGCATTACATTTTCAATAAGAAGACGCTTAGTGAAAGGAATTTTTGACAGGTTCACTTGATAATCTTGAGCAATTTTGTTTAATGACCAGTATCTATATTCGGTGCCTTTTACATCCAGTGAACTTTGATATCTTTGACGCCATGTTTCTTCGTTGGTAGGTATCATGATTTGTTTCCTTTCAATGATGGTTGGCCTTTGTAAGAGCAACCTCCTTGTCATAGACATGTTTTCTGGGGCACGTTTATATTTCCCATATCCAAACAGCTTTAATCTGCGGAAAATCTATAACCTGAAAGGATCAGAGTTGAAATTCGAAAAGAAGGAAGACGTTGGAATGGACTCTTGCCATAAAACAGTCACTAGACTTCACAAAAATGAAGGCAAAGCTTTTGATTACTAAGCCTTCAACCGTATTTAGATAAGAGCTACATGCGTTGCTTGCGGGCCCTTCTCACCAGATTCAACTTCAAAACTTACTTTTTGTCCTTCCAAAAGGGTCTTAAACCCATCAGACGAAATCGAACGGAAATGGACAAAAATATCCTTGCCATCACTATCTTTGGTGATAAATCCAAAGCCTTTATTCTCGTTAAACCATTTTACTGATCCAGTCTCTCTGTCAGACATATATACCTCGACTAATCCTATAGGTTAAGGCTCTGATAACTCGAGCCATTTCATAGTCACTCAAGAGGGCTGTCGCAGAAGTTAAACGAAAAATTTCGAAAATAACTGTGAAAGGAAACTTGTTTTATAATGAAAAAATAACTCAAATTCGCGGAGCTACTTTAAGTATAAGCCTTAAATTGAAAATAGTTAGTTTAGTCTTCGGTCATATTTTAATTTGGTTGTAAGGTTATGATTTTAAAAATATCAGTAAGTTTCTAATGCGTTAGCTAACAAAAAATGACTTTATGCCGACTGCGAGCAAATAGCCGAAGTTGCAACAAGCTGGTATTTGCGATACTTACAATAATTAACAATTTGCTAATTTAACTAGTGCTGTTACTCACTTTTGTCTATTTTATGCTGACTTGTGTAGTATCATTGTTTCTTTCATAGCCAATGTGGATGCGGTACGAAATGCAGTTAACCATCAAAATAGGATTATATGTGGGCAAGTTACCTAAACCGACACAAAAGCAGAAACAACTTGGTCTTAATCCGAAAGGAAAAAGGATTAAGCGGATACCAGAAGAGTTGAAGAGAAAGGATGTCCACAAACGAATAGAATATATTGAGGAACAAAAGACGTGGGATAAGGAATGGGGATTGTGAGTTCAAGAAACCTCTCTGAACTTATCAATACGACACTCCTCATGCATTCTGAAAAACTGAGTAACTTGGAAAGAGACATGCTTGCAGGTTTACTCGATCAACTCTATTGTGAACAGGCTTTGACAGACAAACAAATTAAACTGTGTCAAAGGCTAATACGAAAAACTAATCAAGCCTGTGTATTTATTGATGACACTCCAAACGAACCGTGATTGCTAGGCAATATCACTCTTCGATGCTATCAACCCAGCCTTGCTCAGGCGTCAATCGAGTCAGCACTTGATCCATTAAATCTTTGATTTCAATTTGGTCAGTACCCTCTGGCGCATGATGCTCTGCTGAGCGCTTAGCGTTGGTTAGGTTTTTCATGAAGATAGCTTCGCTATCCATCACAGCGTGTCTCACGTTGAAGTAAGTGACCTGGTAGGTCGGCATAGTATTATTCCTTCTGTGGGGGCGTGAAGATGTGATGCTTTCAATATAGCACTTTTTCATGCTATAGCGTTCTAACTGACTTAGCCTTCTTGATTAAAATTGACTAGTCAAATCACTGATTATCAAGAAATATGAACGCAAAGCCTACTTCTCATCCTTACAATATGATGATGCGGGTTCGGCTCTCGCTGTACGCTCCAAATCCACAAACCAACGCGCACTATGACTGACATTTGTCATCGCCCACCATTGTTTAAGCAATTTAACGCCGCTCTTGCTATGATGTCCCTCCCAGACATGTCGTGGGTGCTAATGATACTTAGAGATTATCTATTGAAGAGCACGGTCTTTCTATGGGCAAATATTGAGCATGCCTTGAGGGGGGGGGGAATAAACAAAATACATGGTGCAACACCCATACTTTTCCTAATACCTAATAGTCTAAATAGAGTAAATTGCCTAACCAACTTTTGTCCAGAAGTGAGTTACAAAGAGCGGCAATGACAGAGAAGCCGAGTATGATACTTTAATACTCAGTTGTAGCGCGATGCAGACTTGGTTGTAGCAATTAGTATGAATCTTTATTTCTGGTTGCGTGTCAATTAGAACGGTACGAGCAGGTTTGCTTTATCGATTAGTATGAAACTTTATTCCTCTCCCACATCATGAGTATGGAAAAACATATAAAAAGTGACGAAGTCGGTGAAGAATGCTCTCCGGTTTTCACCTAGCACCCTCTAGTCCGAGCTGAACAATATCGGGTGTCCATCCTTTAACAGAACATAAATTCCTCCGTTCAACCATGCGCCCACAGCATAATGGTCGCTAGGAATTTGATTCCAGTCTCGCAGACCGTCTTCATCAAATGTATAGCCTGTCAAGTTAACTATTTTAACTCGTTTCAAATTTCCAATTGGGACAATATTGGCAGCACCTAAATAGGGATAGTAAGCAAAATCTCCATTTTTGAGCTTTACAGCTATTTTGTTATCAATAACTGAGTGTCCAAAGATAACACCATGCTCACTCAGCACTATCGAACCGTAATGATACCGATGTCGAATGACTAACATTTTTACGCCTTACACACTGTAAATAAACACAGTATATAGATTAGCCAATAGGCTGTGCAACCTCAGTATGCCTACGAAACAAGGAGCTTTTATCACAAACACTCATTTAGGAAACCAAGAGCATAACCGTATTCTTCTAGTGATTGGGACAATAAGCCCATACCGAAAAAAACAGTACTCCATCACAAGGAATCCAACATGTTAGAAACGCTAATCATTGGTCAGCCCTATCCAAATACGATACCGGTGTACGACGGAGCCATAGCTGAGTTCCTGCGTCCAACATACAACCGATTGTTCATAGGTCTACCGTCCATGACGAATGAAGAATGGGTAACTCTGTCTGAAGGGCGTGTGAGCGCTAAAATATATGCAGATAGAGACTCATCTGCGATGATGCTCGTATTCTCATTTGAGCGCGGCGGCTTTCAATTAAATTTCGACTGTCCTTATGACGCATCAATAGTTGGTGACATACAACTGCCTGAAGTCGTTAACAGCTCAAAACGACTTGCCATTGAAATTGTGATAGTCGATACCGAAACATTTATCCTTAAAAATCTAAGGTTCATAACTATGTCTGAAGAACTAACTTCAGCGTTTCTTGGTCAAGTAGACAAGCAGTTATCTAGGGACTTTAATGCTTCAGAAGCAAATCATTGGATTGATAAACAACGTATGTTGTTTTCAGCGAATGAACTCGCAGCGTTACCCTTTCCCAAGTTTACTTTAGGTTAGCCTGAAAACTCCGTTAAACCGGCTAACGCTCGAATGAAAACCTAGATTCTATGAGAACCAAAAAGACATTAAAACTTGCCAGCTATCTAGTTGGAGCTTGCTGCTGTATAACCATCAGTGCAGGGCTAACATTTGATATTGTGCGTGTTCCATACGCTTCGCTTGATGAAGCATTAATGATATTTTTTGTGTTAACAGGTTCGTGGATATGCATTGTGAAACAAAAACAATAAGAACGGCTCACTGGAGAAAATGAACATGTACGACCATACATACTTATACCTCGTCGGCTTTGTTGTAATTGGCATTGTGACAGCTTTTATATGTTTCCTTGTGAAGCAGTATAAGAAAGCCAACGAACGCCTTAAAAGGCTTTCTATTGAAGAACAAAGGGAGTTACTTCGTTTTGCAAATGAGCGAAGCCAAAAACGAAACACAATAGTGAACCCAAAAAGCGGTGCAGTGATGGATGAGGATGACTTGTTTGATGTAACAGGCGAGACAAGGTTCTGAGTCCCCATTAAAGTCGGGAGACATTGACCAAAACAGAAATGATATCCGTATCCCCTTCAAACACCACCTGATAGTTTGGAAAGCGAGAATGACTGATATCGTTTAAGCATCTAAATTAGTCAGTGGTAAAACAATATGAATTACGACAACGATGAGAACATATTTGGAAAAGCTTTGACGGTATATCCTGGCAAAGAGTCAACGCAAGATGCTCTCCAAGAACTGCATAGCAAGCTTGTTAAATCTGGTTTGACAAATACTGAGGCTGACCAAAAAGTTAAGGTAGTATCCACGGCATTGAAAGACAACGCGATTATAGCGCAGCTTCTCGCAATATCCGTAGATTCGAAATCAGTGTCACCGCTTGGTGACTTAACACAGCTAGCATTCGAGTTAGCTCATCAAATACGAAACCGTTTACCGTTAGAGAAACAAGAAGAACTCGACTCACACTTGAATACACTCAAAAGCTCATAACGGCAGTTATTATAAAAAAAGCGTCCAAGACGCTTTTTTTATGCCGCTAGAAGCTCTAATTGACAGACTACTCCACCAAGTTCATTTTTAACCAGCCAACTCTTGTTGCTCAGCAGAGAAACATAAACACTCGAACATGCCCACGTTCTATCACTACTTCTTCTTTCGTAATACTCCATTGCAAGCTCACACCTATAAAGCTCAGTAAGCTCAAAGCTGTCAAACTTCAATGTAACGTCTTCCGATTTCAACAATCTATGACCGTCAACATCCTCAATCAAAATTGCCCAAAACTCTCTCATTTATAACTAATAAGCTAACTGCTTATTCCCAATGAATTAATATAGATCCAAAACAACATCGTTGCAGATTCAGTGGTAGCGTCACTTAAACTCAAGTACATAACTGTAATCACTGCAATTGATGTAGTCATACCGCAATGATTCAATCATACCTCGCTCACTTTCCTAAACGGACATTAGGTACACTTAACATTGTTAAGTTAAGAAAAATAGAAAAGTATTTTATTGTTTATTTTATAACCCTATGATCTTACCTTTGTTTACCTTTAGAGACTTATGATCACCTCTAAGATCTTATATATACCTATAAGGGACGAAAAATAAGCGCAAGATTATGATTATAAATGATTTTCTCGGTTGTTCGTGTATTTCTTTTTGGTGTTTTTGTATTTGATTTTGTGCGGAATGATCATTTTTTTGTGTTGAACGATCATTTTTTTGTGATAGGTAGATTTAATTTTGTGATCTTTAGACTTTTTTTTGTGGCTACTTGAATTTATTTTTGTGGCAAATCACAGGTTAATAACAGCTTATACACAGGTTGTTGTATGTGGTCATGAGGTACAAGCTTCACTAAAAGCATACATATATTTGTACAACTTAACTTTTTTTTGTGTTTGAGTGCTTAAAATTTGTGAAGCTATGCTGGTTTTTGGGTGGTTTTAACTTATTTTTGTGCTGTTTGTATTTAATTTTGTGGTGATTGAACTGAGTTTTGTGGTTGTGTACTTTATTTTGTGGTCATGTACTTTGTTTTGTGGCGGGTCTATTCGGAGAGTTCATTTACAACTTGAGATTTAGGAAATCCAAAGGCAAATGGTATAATGCATTAAAATGTTTAAAATCAACGCTTTATATTACTTGTTGCATAGAGGGGTATGTTCTTTACGAGAATGCTGCTACTAACAACTCGTGATATGCCTCCCATTGTAAACTGAGTTTTGTGCTAGTTTTTACTTAGCTTTGTGCTAGTATGAACTGAGTTTTGTGTCTATTGGACCGAGTGTTGTGGTGAAACAACAAATTTAAGTACACGTATGACGGAAAAGAATATAGAGCTGGTTACTGAAGACCACTTAGATTATCACTTTAAAACGCATGGGTTAATTTATGCGTCAACTAGTCTTACATGCCGAATGATGGACATGTTCGCTTTAATGCTAACCCATATGAAAGAAAGTGACTGGAACAAGAATAACGACCAACATTTTGTTCCTGAATACAGGTTCAACACGAGTCAGTTAACTCAATGGTTTGATATTGATGTTAAGTACCTGGCTACTGCCCTGAAGAACCCCGCGAAGTCTCTTGGCGAGAAACAAATAGGGATTGAAGATGACAAGGGGTCGTTCGCGTACTATCCGCTTTTAGCTAAAGTCACTTATGCAGATGGAACGCTTACAATTAAACCTAACGGCGAACTTCGAGAGCTATACATCATCAACTCTCACAAAAACGGTCACGCCAAAATTGATAACAATGTATTTAAGAAGCTTGGAAACCCCAACACTAAAAGAGTTTTTGAGTTTTTGTGCCGTTACCGTTCCAATCAGACTGAAATGTATTTCATTTCGGTGGATAAGCTTCAGGTACTATTTGGTGTTAAAACCGACAAGGGCAAAGTGCTCAAGAAAACATACATGAGGCATAGTGCCTTTATTAGTCGGATTATTGCCCCTGCACTTGCGGATATTGCTACGAATCCAATCGCTAAAGATAAGTTAGAAATCATCACTAAGGACGGACTACAAGGGTATGAGGTTGAGCCAACCAGTGATGGCGGTTGTAAAATTCGATTTTTGGTCAAGTGGAAGAACCAACTCAGCATTAAGGAAGCTGAAGCTTGTTACAGCAAAATATCTTCTTTGATGAAACAGAAGCAAGATATTGAATCTGAAGGTGGTGATGTTTTACCAACACTGCGTGAGATTCATAGTTTGTTTTTACGACTTGGCAATGAAGGACATGCTGAAGTTCTGGAAGATGAAATAAATAAACTTGTTGAGAGCAATAGGATTCCAGATGAACCTAATGAAGAAGAACTGAAGCTGGCTGAAAAACGCCGTGAGGTAGACAACCTGTTTGAACAAATGTTCTTAAAGAAATGACTTAGCCAAACCAAGCAAGGCTCCCCTACCTTGCTTGGTTGATAAACTTTTCATAGTCACTATGCTGGCTGAAGATATGTATGCTTTCACCGGTCTTTACCAATCTTTCGTACTTGCCCAAGCTCAGAGTTTTATAGCCGTACCGACTTGATACACGAAACCTTACTGCTCCTTCTCTAAGCATTCTCAGTGCTTTCTCTGTCTTCTTTCTCAGTTTTTCAGGTGCGTTTTTAGGATAAATAATGTTCATGCCGGTCTAATCCTCTGTTTAATTTCATAACCTTATAGTTTCAAAGTATCACCCCATTAGATCTTTCCTAAATCCATATTTTTCATTTAATAAGAAAATAGCTTATTACCTGCTTTCCTGTTTTTGTTCCTCAATCGAAGTTTGTCTTTGCCTGTCCTTAGCAATTTGTAATAAGAAAATAACTTATTACATGTTGTTTTTGATTCTGGCAGGAAAATGAACCAAAAAATGCAAAATGAACTTGTTAAAGGTTCAATTTGCATGTAGTCTGGTTTTAACTTAAAGGACATACTCAACAGGATTAATAACGAATGAACTTCAAAGAGAAAGCTACCGACCTGGGAACCAGAATGTTTCATGAAAACGTATCGCTTAAAGAAGAACTGTTAGAACAGTCAGCGATTCGTTTTAAAGATGACCTTTTGGAAAATGGTGTAACGCGCCTAGTCCATAACCATGCTGTCAACAAAACTACTCTAGGTGTCGATATTCTTGGTTTATCGAAAAACACGTATAACAAACGAATCGCACAGTTGATTGAAGAAGGTGTTATTGATGAACCCTACTTCTACAATAGAAGCCACATGTTTACGCTAGAGCAAGTGCATGCCGTAATGAACCACTTTGGCTTTGAAAAGTTCTCTGATAATCATGATTCAACAGTTGTGTTAGTCAGCAACTACAAAGGTGGTACGGGTAAAACCACGACGAACACATCACTTGCTGTTAAAACGGCGCTAGACCTTAATCTGAATGCTCGTGTTCTTATTATTGACCTCGATCCTCAAGGCAGTGCGCGAGGTATCATTAACGTAGAGGATGAGAGTGAGGAAGTTTTCATCACACTATCTGACTTGCTTCGCTCACTATTTAAAGAGTTTGATTCTCAAGAGTTTGTAAATGAAGCAACTGAATTCCAAGAAGCAGGACATAGCTTTGAGGATGTGGTTCTAGCTGCACCATTCTCGACACATTTACCAAACCTCGATGTCATGACAGCTTTCCCAACGGACGAGCAGTTTACAAAACTTTACTGGTCACTGGACAAAGAAAAGCGTGTTGAATTGCTAACAGCGTTTGCCAACAAAGTTGTGCCAATTCTGAAATCACAATACGACATCATTTATTTAGACCTGCCACCTCAGAACAGCCCTATTACTTGGTCAGCTATTGAAGCTGCTGATATGATCCTATCTCCTGTAACGCCAAGAACTTACGACTACGTTAGTACAATGTCTTACCTACTGACTATGTCTGAGCAATTAGAGGATTTGCCATCTCAAGGTGACAACGTGAAGTGGTTCAAAATCTTGCCGGTAAACTATAACGAGGCAAATAAACAAGAGCGTAAAACTTATGATCGACTTCTAAGAACGGTGGGGAGCGACATGATCACTAAGGCGATTAAGCACAGCCCGTTCTTCCATGAAGCTGCTGACAAGAATCGTACTATCTATGACATCATTCGTTCTGAAAGTACATGTACTGATATTCAATACTATGATGCAATCAATTCTGTAAACGAGGTATACAATACGTTTATCTCCGATTTGAAAGCGTTAACAAGTAAGAACAATAAGTAGGTAAATCATGATGAAAAAAGGCAAGAGCTTGTTGACTGGCAGCGCCAAGTCACGCACTAGTAGCCTAACCAGCTCTCAGACTCGAACATATTTAAAAGGGACGGTAACGGCTAAGCGTGTTGTCATTCCTGCATCCGAAGTTGAGTCCAAAACAGACATTCACCCTCTCAACCCACGTAACCAGGAAGCACTTACGTTAGATGCTGTCAGAGACATTTTCCCGTCTATATGTGAGAACGGCGTTAACCAGGAGGGCGTTGCTGTTAGATGCCCTACCACTGGCAAGCTATTGCTTTTAGATGCAAGTCGTCGTCGTTTTTCGTGTATCAATGGTGGTGTTGATTTACCACTGTGGGAGTTACAGGAAGATGTTAGGGACGATCAAATGCTTGGTATCATCAATGATAGCCAAGAGGTTAAGCGTTGGTCATACCCTGAACATGCAAAGTATCTTTTAACCATAGCGGAACGTAAAGGTATTGATGTTGAAAATACTAAGGTTGAAGACTTAGCAGCAGCACTTTCAATCGGTAGGGAGTCACTACGTAAGCGACTCGAAGCGAATAATGTTGAGCTTTCAATGCGCAAAGTATTTGTGGATTTTGAGGGTATACCAAATAGTTTCTACAGCAAGCTTGCTAAATACCAAAGAGCACTAATTAAAGCGGGTAAAAAAATTGACAAATCAATGGCAGAGTTCAAAAAGAACCTGACTGATTTGAGCAAGGACGTTTCTGAAAGCCAAAGAGAAACCTTAGATTTACTAGAATCGTTCGTCGTAGAAAATACTACTGGTAAGCCTAAAAAAGCCACATGGGAGACAAATAAGCTGGCTGAGTTTGAGGACAAAAACGCTTACGCCAAAGTAAGTCGCAGTGCTGATAGAAACATGGTGAAATACGAGTTCTCTCGCGTTGGTTCTGAAAAGGTGAACAAGATTGATGCATACATCAAACGTGTTTTGTCTGGTGATGAGTAAAAACAACCTTTCATCACAGTGACGCTTGAGGCTATATATAACAAGGGATTGGGCGGTTATTTTAAGTAAAACAATGGGGGTTGTCACAGCAGTAGTGTTGACGGATAGGTGATTAGCTTAGAGCAAGTGAAAGACCAAATCCCGTAACAACAAACGCGACAATAATACCTACCTCCAACATTATACTATTGATAATCGCTGACCAAGTAATCGCTTGTCTAAATACTCTGTTCAGCATCAGTTTATAAAGGAATAGGTAGAGCCAAGCTAATAGCAGGTATATTGAGAGTGAAAGTAGCACCCAATGAATTGCATTCGTAATAACACCCACTCTGAATATTTCTATGAGCAGTATGGCAAGGAAGCCAAAGATTAAGCCAAATGGAAATTTCAATAATCCCCGACTCGCAACTACTTTGATTCGGGTTGTCCATGACGCTTTAGGTAGCAGGTAGTAAACGGAAGCGAAAGCGGGTATGGCTCCGAAAAAAATAAAGTAGAAAAACCACTCCATCCTATGCCTTTTTCTTTGGAACTAAAACGTTAATGATAGTCTGGATATAGTTAGCAACCAAATCAATGCGAACACTATGAGAGCAACGTTATACAAAAACTCAGGCTTGGAGCAGCAAGTAGAACGATTTACAGATGAGTGTGACCTTGAGCTTGCACTTGAAAATGTTATGGGGCGATTTCCAAAAGCAAAATTGATTGTCGATGGGAATCATTTTAAATGGGTTCAGGTGGGAGATAACCGCATTTTGATTAGTCGGTAACAATTGAAATGAAAAGGCTCTTGAAGTTCGCACCTTCAAGAGCCGGATGGTTAAACCATCGAGCCAGAACTATTAATGGGATTAGTAATAATGGCTGAGAAAATCATAACAGCTTTTCAAACCGGAAAGCCAGTAAAAATTGAGAGCATGAGTTGGGCTGACTTTCTTTCTATGCTTGACCAAATAGGAAGTTCACATCAAACAACACTACGGGAGCAATAAGCCGATGAAAGAAAGAATCACTAAGTTTCTAAGTGTCTATGCGATGACTGGTTTAATTGGGGTTGTCTTCTTTGAACCGACACTCAAACACTATGCATCAATGATACTCAACATTACTGGCTAGACGTACTGGTAAAAACAATAAGGGCAAGCTGAAATTGGCTTGCCCTTTCTTTATCTTAACTTTGTTAAGGTGACTTCCCTACTCCACCTCTCCGATAATCTCTGACATTGCATCATGAGGAATAATGTCAACTGCTTCATAGTGAACCTGATTTCCATAGCATGAGCGAACAAACGCAGCAGGAGCCATTCTGTACCCCAATCGGGACAGAATGAAAGAATAAAAGCTTAACTGCAATTGATCTGAAAATGTTGGGGATGCATGGGACTTGGTATCTACGAGAAAGTACGTTCCATCGTACTGATACATCTGGTCTATGCGTCCATATAGATTTAAGTCTCTGAACAAAAGAGCAATGTTTTCTTCAGACTTTGCCAAGGTAGCCAAGCGTACAACAGAGGGCATGTTTTCATTGGTTAGCCAAGAATCTCCGTTTTGTGGTTGTGGAACTGACTGAAGTTGATATTTGCTTACGGCAATATGGTGAGCGTGATGCTCAATAATGCCCTTAATTCGTGGTGAGATAGAACGGTGCGTACCCCAAGTTACGAATTGACTAGCAGAAAATGGATAAGTCGTTGTTGCTGTACGCATATCACTCTCTTGGATTTAGGAAACTTATACCGCCAATGTACCATTTAGAAGTGATTTCCAAAGTTTAGAGGTCTATGAAAATATGGTTGTTCTAAGAAAAATAGGCGGTATCTCGCCTTGCTTTTGGAGTGTATGAAAACATGCTTAAACGTTGGTTCAAGAAGCTAGTTTGGCAAGCTGATAAGCAAGCATTTGTAGACTCAAAGAGCGAGATGTATGGTTTAAGTAACCTCGATGACGATGCCATAGGATATCCTCCAAATCCAATAGGCATTCCGGTGGTTCAGCCTCATGTGTTACTTGAGCGTATGCAGGGGCAAATTAACGCGATCAGAAACGAAATCGGCGTTAGTAAAGAAGTCTTTAACGAATATATCTATCCTGTGTTTGAAAGCTTCATTCGTTATGCAGACTTACTTCCCGCTTCGGAGTACAAACATCACGCCACCGGCGGCGGTTTAGTCTCGCATTCACTAGACGTTGCGCACCGTTCTATGAGAGCTGCGCAGATGACACATTTTCCAGTTACCATTGGTAGTTTGACTGAAACACAGCAAAGCAATATTCAGTGGCGCACAGGAACAATACTAGCGGGGCTTTTGCATGATGCCGGTAAGATACTAGCAGATGTGCAAGTTCACGATGGTAATGCGAAAACTTCAGAACGAGTTATTTGGGATGCGCAAAGCGGAACGACGATCCATGCTTGGGCTGCTGAACATCAGATAGAACGGTACTTCATTACATGGAACCGCGATAGACATATGAAGCATCAAAATGCTTCATTGGTGATGATGGAGCGTTTGATTCCTGCCAAAACGTGGTCATGGTTAGAGAAGTGCTATGACGGCAAGCATATTCACTCAATGATGTTGGCAAGTGTCGGCAAAACAAACATGTCTCATCCGATGCCGCAAATTATTGCCGAAGCGGATAGCGCCTCCACGAAAGCTGATATGTTCTCTCGCAACTCTCACATTACAAAAGAGATAAAGCGAGTCCCGCTTTCAGAATTACTTTGCGACCTGATTCGTCACTACATCCTAATTGGAAAATGGAAGGTAAATGAGAAGTCGGCGTACCTGTGGTTTGTTGAAGAACAACTGTATGTAATTTGGAATAACGCTGTCCCTGAATTGGTCGAAGAAATGGTAAATGCGGGGTATAACATTCCGTCCGTCCCTGAAGTTCTAGCCCGAATCATGGTTGAAGAAGGACAAGTTACGAGTAATGGTGATGAACTGTATTTTGACATCTACCCTGAAATACTCGGTGATGCTAAGAAACCGGTGAAGGTTAAGGGGCTGAAGTTTCGTAATGTCCAACGTTTAGTTCTAGAGCCGGAAAAGCTCTACTCACTCAAGGAACACTCAAAGCGCCCGAAAGTAGCGAAGCCTGTACAAGACAAGGTTGATGAGCCACAACCAAAAGAGCAAGTTGTACCGGATAGCGAGATTATTGAAGAAATATTTGATGAGCCGACTGATTACACTGTTAGTGGCAATATGCATAAACAAAAGACGCATGAAACCAGTAAAGAAACATTGGGGCGTGTGCTCAAAAATATTAGTAAATCTCTCACTCTAAAGGCAAAGGCTGTTGAAAGAAAACCGTCAGCACCGGTATCGAAACAGACGCATGATGCACCAAAGGAAATTGAAGTTCCGGCTTATACCAAACAGCACGAACCTGAATTTGTAGATGCAGGTAGTTCAAGTAATACACCGGATGAAGTGACTGATAATGTGTCAACTGAACACTCAGAGTTAAACGAACAACCTGAACTATCCACTAACGAGAGTCCATCTATTGTTAGCTTCACTACTCCAATAGCCCAATTCATTGCCAAGCACTACAACTATGAAGTTCAAGAACAGCGCATTCAAGTTCCAAATGACGCAGTGATGGATATTGTCATGAAAGCAGAGTTAGAGCTTAAAAATGTGTCGATGCTTGATCTGTTTGATTCACCGGAGATTGTAATCAATGACTGATAGTACGAACCCGACCAAATACAACTTCCCTTACAGAACGAACTACGAAGCTTACTTGATCGCTACGTGGCTGATTGCCGCTGTGATTCTATTTTGTCTGCCCTATGTTTTTGAAGTACCCAAGCAAACGTATTGGTATGCAGCGCTTGCTTGTATTGTCATTGGTGTTGTCACCGGTCATAAAGCTTTCGAAATTCATATTAGAAAGAAAAGACTAAAAGGGTATCCATTGGAGTTTATAGATCCAAGTAGCACTAAAACACTGAAGATGTTTGGTATAGATGGAGAGGTGATCGAGCGTGTCCAACGAAACAGTAAAAAATAGCTTATTCCTGGGGTGGGGATCTTCTGTAGGTTATAACGAGGCTCAATTAATCTACGACATTACCAAGCGTGAAATGGATGACATCATTGGTAAGCAAAATGTCACGGAAGGAAGTGGGTATATACATGGTATCTTGGAAAAAGAAGAAGATATCCGATTTATGTTCAAGTGGGCTGACTTACACACTCTTATCACGGGAGCTTCTGGCTCTGGTAAAACCCGCTTCTTCGATCTTGTGCTTACTCAGCTTATCTTGAGGAAAGAATGCTGTATTTTTCTAGATCCGAAGGGTGATAAGGACATTAGGGCTATTGCTGAACGAACATGTGCAGCGATGGGGGAGCCTGATAGATATCTCATGTGGCATCCTGCCTATCCAAGAGACACAATTAGGATTAACCCTCTAAAGAACTTTTCTCGTTCTTCTGAGTTGGCTGCAAGGGTAACAGCACTTATACCGGAAGATGGAGACTCATTCTATCGAGATATTGCCAACACCGTATTGCAGTATTTGATCGACGCCATGCACCTAATTAATGAACAAGTTACGCTCACGGCAATTCGTTACTACTACGAACACTTTGGCTTACTTATAGAAAAGGCGGTAATTGCGTGGTGTGAAGCTAATCGAGTTGATTGGAAAGATAAGCTCTACTCGAAATTAGAATCGTCAACGAACGAAGAAGTGAGAGCGTTACTTTGTGTTGATTACTACCGAAACAGAGTTGCTTCCAAGTTCACAAATGCAACCATTGAATCAATGGCTAGCATGTACATCGATAAGCGAAGAACGTTGGAGCAATCAACGGGCAACCTGTTGGCTAACCTTTCTAAAGTGACTAATGGTGAGCTGGCAGAAATGCTATCTCCAACCAACCTAGATGATTCTCGCGGTGTATTCGACATGAAAAATATCATCGCTGACAACAAGGTGCTGATCATTGGTACGGATTCACTTTCGGATAGATTAGTTTCGAGCGCGATAGGAAAAATGATTCTTGCTGATGCTGCTGCTGTAGCTTCGGATCGCTACAACTACGGTGATGAAGATGACAAAGTCATTAATCTATTTGTAGATGAAGCTAGTGAAATGCTGTGTGAACCGTTAATACAAATGGTCAACAAAGCTCGTGGCGCAAGGTTCCGTTTATGGATAGCGACACAGACTGTCTCTGATTTTGAAGCTGAATTGGGTAGTAAGGCAAAGGCTGACCAAATAATTGCATCAACGAATAATTTCATAAGCTTTCGATGTGCTGACGTTCCTACTCAAGAGCGAGTCTTGGCACAGGTTCCAAAAACAAGAGTTCGATATGTGATGCGAACACAGGGCTTTAATGCATCCAACGATGAGTTGGATGGGTTAGGAGCGAACATTGGTGAGCGTTTAATGGAAGAAGAAGCTGACATGTTTCCAATGCAACTAATGGGACAGCTTCCTAACTTGGAGTATGTTGCCTCGTTTGTTGGGGGGAACCTCAAAAAAGGTCGTGTACCAATTCTAGCAAAACCAAGGAAGTAATATGGCAAAGGACAAGAAAGATACAGGGCTTATTATTACGCTAATTTTTACTCTGGTAATGCCGATACTATTAATTGCGACACTCTTTTTACCTTCTGTTGTTGAGTCCAGTATGCAGCAAGAGTTGGAAAATATAGCTCACTTTGTCGGTAGTGATGAGACAATTGAAATTTATGAATCTGTGTCATATCTGTCGGACTCGCTACTAGTGGATTCGGGTTTTATACAATGGTGCCGAGAAGTGCTGCTGCCAGTCGAGTATTTGAAAGGACAAGATATCAATGACAGGCTGTTCTTCAATACTGGATTTTGGGAAAGTGTAGATCAGGCTATTTGGGGCTTGGCGCTCAACTTGGATTTCGTTCTACTCAGACTGTGGGGATTGAAAATCTGGATTGCGGCAATGATTGTCTTTACCGTTGCATCAATGATGAGTGGATATTGGATACGAGAGATTAAGAAGCATGGTTTTGAATATTCATCACCAATGAGACATGGCATTAGTAGGCGAGTTCTGTACTCATTACCGCTGGTTGCACTGTTCTACATTACGGTTCCCCTGGCACTTCCAGTTTATTTTGTACCGATAGCTTGTGCTGTCTATTCAATGTCGGTCATGACAATTGTTGCGAACACAATCAAGCGAGTGTAGCAGTAGTTAATTAAGGGGTCGGAGAATGTAAGTTTGATTACTCCGGTTCCTTGTCTTTCCCTAACCCTAAGTTATAACATAAGGAATTATCGTATTATGAAACTAAAGTCCATCGCCGTGGTCCTTTTGGCTGGATTATTCTCTACTTCATCAGCTTATGCGTATGTCACTAAAAATTCGTCCTTCGAGATAAAGTGCAATACTGGAGGTGGCTATCCTGTGGATTACAGTTTTGTTGGCTCGAACGGAAATGTTGTTGTTACCACACATAATTCAACTATCGATCACACTAACAAGTATCGTGCAGTGGTCACACACCTATTAGAAGGCGATACTATCGACCTACGTTTCAATAGAATGGATTCACCGTTAAGCAATCCACAACATTTAAGATTAAGAAAATATTCTTCTAATTATGAAGGTGCTTTGTACACGATAGACGTTGACAATCTCAAAGGGGCAAGCGTAAGTGCTAGAAACTCATTTGAAACATGTACCGCTTCATTTTCTTAATACTTGAGAATACGTTTTGGACTCATGACTCTCTCTAGTAGGCTGAATATATTAGGGTTTAAAGTGAGTCTAATTTTTAGTGATTAGATCTAATCAAAGGGGCGCTGTAGGGACATGCAAGAGCTAATTGACTGGTTTGAGCACTTAGGTAGCACTGAGCAGCTTGATGAAATGCTGATTAGGGTAATGAATAACGTAGTTACATGGATTCATGAACTAAGTCTAAATCAACGTGTGGTAGTCGCTGTTTCCGCTTTTGCTTTCATTATCATTTTAAAGTATATGAGCAGGTACGGTCTTCGCGTATTTATTTCGTTGAGGCGTTGGTTGCGTAGAAAGTGCATTCCTAAGAAAGTCAATCTTCACCTAGACAGGGAGCAGAAGAATAAGGACTAACGTAACTCAGATTTTGGGTGTCCTCCCTTCAAAAGAATCATCAGCTTTAAACTCAACTCATCTTATTAGAGCGATAGCTTAACTTTGTTAAGTTGTCGCTTTTTTTTGCACCGAAGATAATTGCGCCCACTTTGAAGTCTTTCTTTCTCCGTCGATTTTGGAAATTCAAAAGCATCATTAACATATGAGAAAGGCAATAAATACGAGGCGTTTAAATGTCGGATGAAAAACCTATCTCAATGCCGGATCTAGTTGATGAACCCGTCCATTTTCTAATCTGGCAGTACGATGAAATTGCAACGGTAGCTATTGGGCTAGTCGTGGGCATCATTATTAACTCTCCCATGCTTGGGCTGCTGGCAGGTTATTTTGCCAAGGTCACTTATATCAGGATTCGAGATGGTAAGCCGAGGGGCTACTTCATTCATCGTTTCCGTGAAATGGGGTTTGCCTTTGAGAAGGTAGAACAGCGTAGTTCTATGCAGCCTCCGTTAGTAGATGAGTGGCATTCGTAGCAAACGACTTAGGGATAAACCATGAATTTCCAAAAATTGAAAAAAAGCTTTTCTGAAATGAGAGGTCAGAGTGCGGCAATAAGCTACGCCAATGCGGGGTTAGTAGTCATGCTCGGCGTGTCACTTTGGGGGAACTTCCAGAAAGATACCGTTGTTATAAACAACTTAAATGAGTCGTGCCAGGAGTCAGAGATTTCGTCTAGTTCAATGAATGAAGCGAATCATCGACGCTTAGGTTTCTACTTGGCAGGAATGTTAGGAAACATTACACCGGCTTCAGCTTCATACGTAGAGTCAGCCGTGGCACCTTTCGCTTCTCCTGAAATCTATCACAAAGTTAATGACCTTATCGCTTACCAAATAGCTAGCTTAGTTGAAGAAGAAGTGACCATGAAGTTCTCAGCGGAACGTGCGTTTGTTGAGGACGGTAAAACCTTTGTTACCGGTAAAGGTTCAATGCAGGGGATGACAGGAAAGGCGGATAGGTATGTTCGTACCTATGAGTTCATTTTCGATGTCCAGAATTACACACCTACTTTTGATTACATAGATGTGTACGACGACGTTCCACATGACAGTGAATGGAAGCAAAAAAACCGTAAGAAGTTGGAGGCAGATAAATGATGACCTCGATTAAAAAAGTGTCCTTACTCTTGGCAGTTTGTGGAGCATCATCTCTGGCAAGTGCAACGGATATGGCTAAGTTCAATTCGAACAGTACAACGGCGCAGCAAGCGACAAGCTCAGAAAATAAAGAGCAAGGTTTGTATGTTATTTCGAATCGTCATCCTAACCGTATAGTCACACCATTTAAGAAACCTTCGCTGAAGATTGATAAGAGTGAAGGAATAACGCATAGCGTTCGAGGAAATGTCGTGTACTTGGCAACGAAGCTCAACACCAATATCGGGGGATTTATAACTGAATCGGGTGATGAGTCAGCAGCGATTGATGTTGTATTTAAGCCAATGCCAGTGCCACCACAAGAAGTTGTGTTGAAAGGTGGAATCAAAGGAGGATCTGAGATTGCTCGAAGGTTTGAACGTTCGTCGCCTCGCACTGAATCCATTGTGTCGATCATGTCTGGTATTGCTACCGGAAATCTACCTGCCGGTTATCAAGTTGAAAATGTAAACGCTAGCTATCTGCCGAAGTGTCAGCAGTTAGAGTTGAGCTTTGATTTTTATAATGGTCAGTTTGTCTCTGGTGGTGATTATGTTGTGTCGATTGGTACAGTCGTAAATAAGTCGTCGCGTCCCGTAAAGTTCAAAGAAAACCTCTGTTATGAAGAAGGTGTCGTAGCGGTAGTTGCTTATCCAACGTATCAGCTAATGCCAAAACAAAAGTCTGAAGTTTTGGTTATGTATCATCGAGTGAAAGTTCCAGCTAAAGCCGAGCGAAAACGCCAGTCTCTATTGGGAGGTTCACAATGAAGCTCAAGTTCATGAACAAATACTTCTCTCCATCACAGCAAGGTCGTGTCTACGTTGTCCTAGCTGTAGTAGGTGTCTTTGTTGCAGCGGTTGCGATCATGACCATCCTTGAACCTGAGAGGTCTAGACCGAGAGCTAAACCAGAAGTAGAAAACATCATCACTGATCGCAATTCTAGAGAGTTCGGTATCGAAGCTATCAACGATAAGTTGGTGCAGCAGAAACGAAAGATGGATGACTATGAAAAGGAAGTGGAAATTCTCAACAAGAAAAATGAATCCTTAGAAAACAAGGTTCAAGATACAAAGAAGTTGAACAATGATGTTCGCAACGCACAACGAACAATAGCTCAGCTAAATGATCAACTCGAAAAATTGCGTCAAGAACAAGCTACTTTTAAAGATAAGCAATTAACTTATTCCAATGAACTTGATGCAGTAAGAGAACAGGGAAGTGGTGAGATCAAGCATCCAGATTTACAAGTGAACCCTGAAAGGCGAAAGGTATCGAGTACTTCATTTTCATATGGTGGTAGACAGGAGCCGAGCTTCGGGGAGTCATCAAGTTACCAGGGAGATCGTAATGTAGTGGTTTCACCTAGACATGTAGCTGAGACAGACACTAGATCAGAAGGACTATTTACGATTGTCGAGGACACTACCCCTGATAAAGATGACTCCGAGCCTGAAATTTATTTGCCGAGAGGTTCTATTCTCACTGGCGTTTTGATTACAGGTCTTGATGCTCCTACTAGTGCTAAAGCTGCCGATGAGCCTATTCCTGTTTTGGTTCGCATAAAGAAGGAAGCCATCTTACCTAACTTTGCTGTGCTTGATGAGGTAAACGAATGCTTTGCTCTAATGGCTGGCTATGGTGACTTGAGTTCAGAACGTGCCATGTTGCGCGGCGAGTCAATTACTTGTGTGAAAGTTAATGGGGAAGTTATCGAGGCTGACTTCAGGAGCTTTGCTGTTGGCGAAGATGGCAAAAATGGTCTGAAAGGGACGTTAGTTACTCGTAATTCAAAGATTCTTGCCAACTCGATGATGGCAGGGTTTGCTGCCGGTTTATCCAGCATGTTTGATGTGAACCCTGTCCCTGTTTTGTCCACAACGTCGAATGGGCAAACACAGTATCAAGATGTCTTTAGTACCGATGCATTACAAGGTGGTGCGGCAAAAGGTGCGTCAGACGCAATGAATAGACTCGCTGACTACTACATGGAACTAGCCGATGCGATGCATCCGGTTATTGAAGTCGGTGCGGGTCGAGTAGTGGACATGATTGTGACAAATGGGACTGGGTTATGAATTTAGGTAAAGCTATTGGTGTGCTGCTATCTGCGGCGTTATTGGGTGGCTGTGCAGTTGGTCAGAGTGAATTTAATTGTTCTGCTGGCGATGAAAACGCTCTTTGTGGTTCGTCTAGGACTATCTATAAGGCTACTGATGGCACATTAGTAACGAATGACACTCTGACTTATATCGAAGATGGTGAACCAAGACAAATTACGCTTGATGAGCTTAAAGATATTGAAAATAAACAAAAAAATAAAAAAGTTGCTTCAGAGATTTCGGAAATTTCCACCTATGGGGCAAAATTTAATTACGTACCTCAATCATTCAGTTTCGATGGGGATGTACTGCGAAAAGATGTGAAAGTCTTACGTGTTTGGGTTGCACCTTTTGTCGATACAAATGATGACCTTCATTTGTCTTCGATGGTGTACACCGATATCGAACAACGCAGTTGGGAGCTTGGCACTATCAATCCCAATTTAAAAACGAGAATTGCTCCACCGGTGACAAAGTCCTTGGTAAACCCTTCCAAATCAGAACAGCGAAGTGTGAAGGAATATCGAGTACCGAAAACCGAGAAAGCAAAACTACAAACAACTTTTGATAACAACTAATCATTTAAACCACACGGAGAAAAAAAATGATCGCAACTAACAACAACGTAAGTTTTACGGCTACAGAAAATAACTTGATGAAGATGAAGTTCGCTTTGTCATTAGTTGTTCTGGCAGTGGTATTCAGTGCGTTTGCATCTGCGGGTACGGACACAACATTTGATTCATGGGTGACTCAAATGACTGATTGGCTAGAAGGTTCTCTAGGTAAAGGTGTGTCTATCGCATTCGTTATTGTCGGTATCGTCATCGGTATTATGCGTCAAAGCCTAATGGCATTTGCTGTTGGTGTTGGTGCTGCTCTAGGTATGAACTACACACCAGACATCATTAACAGCATGTTCTCAGCAGTACTTTAATATTTAGGGGGATGTAATGAAATTCACTAAACTAATTCCTGCAACTCTTTGTTTAACTTTGATTGCATCCCCTGCCTTAGCTACCAACGGTGCTCAAGAACAGTTAAAAGCATCCTTAACTCAGGCGAGTAAAGCCGAAAAGCTACCCAATGCAAACTCTGTTGTTGTCTTTGGTGGCAGTGAGTCCGTAGTACTAACCGATAACCCTCGATGGGTTATCAAAGGGCAGCTATATGATATGTGGCAAAACACAGAGATTAACAGCAAATCACAGCTACATGACGCAGCAAAGAAGATCCCAATTCAAACCATTAATGTAAATACAACCGATGTTGTAGACATAAGAGTGAATCCAGAAAAATCGGAGGTACTGACGGTTTTTCTTGATCCATTTTTGGAGCATTCAGCCAACGAAATGTACTTGTTAAACAAGTATGCGGCTGACTACCAGATTCGTTACATATTTACCGCAATGTCCCAATCGAACATTAAGCCATTCTTCTCTTTTGCATGTGAGACAGAAACCCTTTCAACAGACCAAGTAATAGAAAAGGTCGTTGATAAGCAGTTTGCTTATGGCGAACGCAAATGTAGGGAAGTGCAAGTAATGAATAGCTTTGGCTTAACACAGTTTCTACATATCAAAGAGTCACCAACGCTTATTGCTCCAAATGACGTTTTCCATGTGGGAATGCCTACTGAGTTATTGGGCTGGTTACGAAAGAATACTAAATAGGGAGATAAACGATGTTTGATTATAAGTTTAATGAGAATGAAGCAAGTCGTTTATTTCGACCTCTAGCGTTTGATGCTGATACAGACCTGTTTTTGTGCGATGACAACATGCTGGCGTTCAGCTTCGTTTGTCAGCCAACTAGTGGTTGGGACACACAAATGCTATCAACAATCGAGTTGCTATTATCTCAAGATCCGTACCCTACTAAATCATTGCTTAGCTTTTCTTTGTGGGCTAGCCCTGATGTTAGGGAGTACCTAAAAGGCTCTGACTATCTGAGAAGTTCTTGCCGAGAGGCTTTGCATCGAGAGGTTCATGACAATGCGTTAGGCTATCTATGGTCAGCGACACGCGATTCCGCAGAGGTTGTTCAGAATACGAAAGTACGCAACTTCCAACTTCTTGTGACATTCAAACTGCCTGTAGAGTCATTAGATGTGAACCCCGAAGATATTCATACTATTCAATCCATTCAGAGAACGATGGAGCAGCGTTTGATTAAAGCGCAGCTTGCACCACGGCGAATGAACAGCGTAATGCTGGTCAATATTATGAATACGGTCATGAATTGGCAGGAAGACGCTGAGTGGCGAACTACGCAGCAACTACCTGTTGATGAATTTAGTACGCTTAATGAACAGTTTGTTCAATACAATACTGGTGTATTCAAAACACAGGACGGGGTTGTACTTGGTACTAAAAAGAACCCAACATTTGTGAAAATGCTTACGGTTCGTCGTTTTCCCCGTAAAGCTTATACCGGTCAAGCATTTAAGTGGTTTGGTGATCCATTCGATGGACAAGGCTGTGTAAACCAGAATTTCATGATCACCGTGAATATTCATTACGCTGACCATGCAAAAGAGAAAGGACAAGTAGAGACTAAGAAAAGTCATTACATCAAACAATCGTTCAGTTCACTGACTAACTTTGCCCCGAAAATCAAGGATATGAAAGCTGACTTAGAAGAACTTTCATTATCTTTACAGGACAAGGGTAAAGCGATAAAAGTGACGCTTTCGGCTGCTGTCTTTGGGCGAACTGAAGAAGATGCTGAAGCCGGTATCACTGGTTTACAGTCTTACATGAAGCAATCAGGGGTAACGATGGTTTCAGAGGATTCATTCTCTGTACCGTCATTCATCCAATTGATGCCGTTCGGGGCTTGCAACCATGCTGTAGCTCACTCTCGTCGCTACTTCACGATGGCTTCTAACCATGCGCTACCGATACTTCCTCTCTTTGCTGAGTGGAAAGGTACTGGAACCCCAATGTTACAGTTTGTGAGTCGAACAGGGCAGTTGATGAATATTGACCTCTATGATTCAAAAACCAACTTTAACTGTGTGATTTTTGCAGAGTCGGGAGCTGGTAAGTCATTTCTTACTAACGAAATTATTCGCTCCTACCTCAATACAGGTAATAAGGTTTGGACGATTGATGCAGGTGAATCGTACAAGAAACTTTCAAGCAGCCTTGGAGGGAGTTTTACTGCATTTGACTCTGGTTCAGACCTAAGCCTTAACCCTTTCACAATGATCGATGACTCCGATCCTGAAGCATTTCTGGATTCTTTGGAAATGCTGTCTGGTTGTTTGATTGCTATGGCATTCACGAAAGAGTCTCCGACCGATCTACAGTCTTCCGAAATGGAGCGAATCTTAACTCAGGTTTGGAATGAGAAACGTCAGTCAGCCAAGATTGACGATATTCGCGCTAAATGCTTAGAAGATGAGGATATTCGTGTTCGTGACATGGGCAAACAGCTAAGTGCGTTTTGTTCTGATGGGCAGTTTGGTAAGTATTTCGATAAACCACACAACGTAGAGTTCAATGGGAACTTCAACGTGCTCGAATTAGATGGTTTGAGTGAACGTCCTCGCCTTCAAGCGGTAGTTCTTTTCCTATTGATGGTTCAAATCTCGCACTCGATGTACCACGAGTTCAAAGAAAACCGTAACGTAAAACGTTTGGTGATCATTGACGAAGCTTGGGACTTGCTTGGTAACTCAAAAGCTGTTGAAGCATTCGTTGAAAAAGGTTTTCGACGCTTCCGTAAGTATGGCGGGTGCGGCATTGTCGTTACACAGTCAATTATGGACTTGCAAAAATCGTCATCAGGTAAGGCGATTGCCGAGAACGCAGCAAACACCTTTATCCTGAAGCAAAAAGATTCAACCATTGCTAATGCTAAAAAAGACGATTTGATGGCATTGCCACCGGCTGGTTATCAGTTGTTGAAGAAGGTGACTACTGAAATTGGGCATTACTCAGAAATTTTCTTCAATACCAATGCTGGCATGGGTATCGGAAGGCTTATCGTAGATCCGGTTCGTATCATGATGTACTCAACACGAGCGCAAGATAACCAAGCGATTGAAGCGTACACAAAAAATAACATTCCACTATCACAAGCCATGAAGCAGGTCGCACAGGATAGGCAGATGATCCGCTTTCCTGTAGAACGCCCTGAATTCCTAGATGAGCCAGTGACTCAAACTGTTTCCATGATGGACGCACAAGTCCTTGAGATGCCGAGTAAGAGTAAACCAACGCTTCACTTGGTTGAAGATGATGGGGTGGTCAATGAGTAGTGAGGGTGTGATGACAGGAACAGAGACTAAACGTGCTCATCCATTGAGTTTCCCGATAAAAATGGTTTGGGTTGCGATTGCTATGATTTTTACGTTCCACCTAGCAGTTACAACACTAACTAAGCACTATTTGTTGGTGGTTGATGGCAAGGACGCTAGTGAGAGATGTATCCCTGAGTTTTCCGTGTATTTGTTAAAGAGAAACTACGGTCAAATTGAGCATGGAAAAATCTATACGTTTAAAGCAAAGGGTATGACACCGTTCTATCAAGACAACATGCTTATTACGAAATATGCAGTAGGGTTGCCAGGTGATGAGGTCATTCAGAATGCGAAAGGAGTTTTCATTAATAATGAGCGCATTACTGATGATTACCCCTTGATAGATAAGCTTGGCGTGGATCAAGAAGCTCTATATAAGAGCTACCACCTTAAAGATAACGAAGTGTTTTTCACTGCACCGGCTGAGCGTAGTTTTGACTCCCGCTATTGGGGAACGGCAGATATCAATGAAATCGTTGGTGAGGCGATTCCGTTATGGTAGTTGCTAAGCAAACACTCTTGAGCCTTATTTTGTTTTCCGGCACTGCATTAGCTGATAGCAGTACCGAATATTCGAGCATGCCTGATAGCATTGTTCAGTCCAAACAAACTGCATTAACCCAAGGACAGAAAGTTTTGGGTGATGAGTACATGAACAAATTGCTGCGCAAAAATGAATCAATACACTCGGCAACCTTTGAAACTGAAGTGGCAACCGAACATCAAGATAGTGTTGAGCCTCAAACCGATACCCACTATGTGATTTTAGTTAGTGATGCGATGGGCAAACGTGAGCTTAAACACTTATTCAAATCGTTGTCTCACCGCAACGATGTGTCCTTTGTTGTAAGAGGTATCTTGCCAACAGAAAAGACAATTACCGATGTTGGTAAGCGAATTATTGGGCTTATTAAAGACCTCCCTGAAGTTCCGAACGTGAATCTAGATCCGCGACCATTCCAAAGCATTAATGCTGAATATGCACCTCAAATTCTTATGTACAAAGGGGACTCGGTTGTTCTCTCTGCTGCTGGGTTGGTTAACCCTAACTACCTAAAAACTGAGTTTGAAAAGGGAAAACGAGGTGATTTAGGAAATTTTGGGAGCATGGTTAAGATATCTGAAAGAGATCTAACTGAGGTTCTAAAAGAACGTGCAGCGTTGCTCGATAAGGAAGCATTGATTGCTGATGCAAAGGATAGGTTTTGGGATAACGTAGCGTTTACTGCATTACCAAACGCTACTGAAACACTAGTACGCAGCTTTGTACCGGAAGTGGTTGCCCGTGAAGATATTGTCACTCCGAACGGTGATGTTATTGCGTTCGCAGGAGAGAGAATTAATCGCCTGAATACCCTCCCATTTACCCAACGACTAGTAGTGTTCGATCCAACTGACCGTAAGCAAATGGAATTTGTTCAGTCATTACCAGAATCACCGCTACGAACCAAATTTATCGCGACACGTTTTGATAGAAGCCTCAAATGGGGTGCTGTTAAGTCGGTAGAAAGACAACTCAATGCACCTGTGTATCAGCTAAAACCAGAGCTAGTCACAGCGTTAGATTTGCAAGTCGTACCAAGCATCGTAACTGCTGATCATCAAAGAAAAGTCTTTGTTATCAGTGAAACCAAAATGGAAGACTGAGACTTTTTACATGCTCAAGAAAGTAGCGTTAGCTGTTGCTCTAGGAGCAATCACGTTCAGTGAAATGACATTGGCAGACGACGTATCACAACTCGGTGAATGTCGTGATGGTGGGGTATTAGATGGCTCTATGTTTACTGACGTTCCGTGGAATGCCATGTATCCAATCCGATTAGCAGGAGTCAATCTTAGCCCTAGTGGAAATGGTGCGCCTAGTGACGCTACAAAAAAAGCATTCTGCGCATGTGAAGATGACTTGGGGATAGCAGTACCAGGATTTACACAATCAATGTATGAACCGGCTAGGCTCATTGAGCTGGTGCGTGAACCCGACTGCATGATGTCATTAGGTGGTGCTGAAATGGGTATGACTAATGGACGCATGAGGGGGTCTACTGGACAAAATGAGCAAGAGGGTGGTCAAGGCGCTCAGAACGCTTTTTGGCACTATCACTACTTTGCTTATCCCTTGCTATTAATGCTTGAAATGGTTGTCGCTAACCGTTGTGGTGATGGGTTCATGTCTATGGATTTACTTTATGTCAGCGAACTCGATCCAACATGGAATGATGCTGAATTGGCGGCATTTGCTAATCCTGAAGCTGCGCTGTTTGGTAATCCTATCGCCTTAGCGTCATGTCTTGCTGATGGGGCTGCTGCTGCTGTTGGTAAGTCAATGGATGAGCTGTTTTGGTGCGCAGGGGCATGGGGTGGTATCTATCCGCTTTCTGGCTTTGTATCGACTAAAAGTTCTATTGCTACAAAAACAAGTTTGCTGGCAACGCGCTCAGTTGCAGCTCTACACCGAAGACTACTAGCGAGAAAAACCACTGGTGATGATGCCCTGTGTGATGCTCCCATTTTTCCAACTATTCCAAAATCACAATACAAAATGAACATGATGTATCCCGTAGCCGAAAGGAACGAGGCGCACGAGATAGGAGAACCATCATTGCAGTGGGGAGAATGGCGAAACATACCATCCCAAGAAGATGCGATTTACATGCTGTGGCGATACAACGATTGCTGCACCACCTACTACTAATGTGAGGTGCGAACAATGTTACTTAGAAGTGCTTTGGTTGCTTGTTGCACGATTTCTTTTTCAGCGTGGTCTTTCTGCTTTGATGAAGCGGGTAGGCGCTTTGATGTAAGCGTTCCTTTGCTAAAAGCGGTTTGCTTTACAGAATCGAGCATGAGAGCCAATGCCATCAATGGAAAAAACTCTAACGGGACTGTCGATTACGGTCTATGTCAAATCAATTCATGGTGGTTTCCCAAACTAAAAAAATACGGGATTACGAGAGAAAGCTTGCTGAATGATCCATGCGAAAACACGCTGGTTTCGGCGTGGATATTAGCCGGTAACTTTGAAATTACATCGGATGGATGGAAAGCGGTGGGGGCTTACAACGCAGGTTGGGAGAACACACCTGAGAAGGAAGCCGCAAGGCAAGAGTACATTGCCCTGGTTAAAGAGAACTTGGAGAACATGACACATGAGTAAAGTGTGGCTTTTAAACGCGATGATATTGGTCAGCTTGGTTGGGTGCACCTCAACAATTCAGTGTGGTCAGCCATTCACGATCATTGACGGGATGAAGCAGCTCCAAATAGAAAACAATTCAAGTCAATCAACGGAGAAATAGATATGGCTACTAACGAAAAACGTGCGTATTCACGCCCTGCAATAAAGAAGATGCTAAGTGTGAAATCCGAATCAGCTATCAATGCTGTTGAAACGTATATGAATAAAACGCTGAGTGCTATCTATGCACTTGATGTGATCCTGTTTTACATCAGCGATGAAGCGACTAGCGAAGCTGCTAACCAAAAAGTAGCTGATTTGTTCGATGAAAAAATGAAGTTCTTCAACAAGAAGATTAACCACTACAACAACATTGTTGAAGACAGTGGGATGGTCGATATCGTTTGGACACAAGAGTTTTCTGAAGAATACCTAATCTTCTCGCCACTGTGCGGTCAGTACATTCAGCTCATCAAAAAGTTCGACATTTTAACTAGCTTGATTGAACAGGCATGGTTAAACGGACACATTCCTTCAAGTGAACGTAAAGACCGACAAAAGGCACTTCAGAGTCATATGCGTAACGTTTCTCGCTATGTGATCAATGCATCTCAAACCGCGATGCGTCTAGCCAAATCTGCGGGTAAGGAAAAAGAGGTCATTGAATCTGTTGAAAAGATTGGCGTTACCCATGAGATCGCAAAAGAAGTCTTGGATACCACAAAAGCTGTGCAATCAGCGGAGATGGAAAAGACTGAAGACGGTGAAGATGAGCCAGTTGCTCATACCGCCTAAGCAACATAATTAGAAGAAAAGTAGGGTTTGCTTGATGTTAAGAGATAGGTTTGATGGGGTCGTAGGGCAACTAATTAGCTATGTGGTGATGATTACAACCACCCTATTGCCGCTACGCATGGCATATGCTCAGCAGGAGTTTGATCAGGCGGTAGTTAATGCGAACTCATTTGCTCAATCTATGCTCAACCAACGAGCAAACCCTACCTATGATGCTGAAGGTAATCTTCTGGTCGATGGGCAAGTGTACATGAGCCAGGAGGAAATTACGGGGCAACGTGATGACGATTATCTACCGGCAGGGGTGGATGTGTATGGGTCAGATGCTCAGACGATCATGCAGGGACAAGCTGCGCAAAAAAAGTATGAGGAAAAAACGTTAGCTACGGCTGAAACATCAGGCGAACGCGCTTACCACATTCTAAAGAATTCACTAGCTAACCAGAAACCGGATTTAAGTAATGATCCTCTTTGGGCTGCGACAGAAGATGTGTTCAATAACCTAGAAGACATTGCTCAAGACTTTGCTAATTGCACAATTGATAAAGAGTTAGTGTCTAATGGAAAGTCCTACCATGTTCCTGTGTACAAGACATGTGAACGACTGCCAGCAATTGAAGACAACTACAGCATTTTTCATGAATATGAAGTAGGGGTAATCAAACATCATTCAGGAGCAACGAACATTGCGTCTTGTGGTGATGGTTGTACGACATTATGGCTAGGTACTATCGGTAACAACTATTGGTCTGGAAACTGTACTATCTATGAAGAACAGATGGAGGTTGAGGTAATTCAGCCATCAGCCATTCAATCTGCAATCGTTGACTACGCCAAATTCGATGACTGGTTTCAGATACACCTCAATGGTGAAAAAGTCTATAACGCACCATATCCTGATCAGTTTCCACCTGAAACTGACGGCAGATGTGAGCTAAGTAAAAGTTGGCAAACAAGTCCGAATATTAACGTTCTAAACTCATTTCGTAGTACGCCAGAAAAAGGCGTCCTGACTTTTAAGAACCGCACCTCAGTATCCGGTGAAGGTGAGGGGTATGCCAAAATTACGATCAACTACGATGCTAGTGATTTGGTGTATGCAGAAAGTTGGTCAGACCAAGAGTTGATCGATAAAGCCTACGCGATAAAGAAGCAAGCAGATGATGGCTTTTGTGAAGCTTCATTTACGTGTGCAGACATGCCAGCCACCGTTGATGAAAACGGATGTGCCGTGATTAACGGTATACGAGTGTGCGAAGAAAACTTTGACGACAACCCACTATCTGAGTTGGGTATTAGCCCATTTTGTCAGCGTATTGATATCGAGAGCAACTGTGGTTTTAACGAGGGTCAAATCTGCACAACCAATATCGAAGGTGTAGAAACATGCTTTGATAACGATACCGTCGAAAACAACCAATGTGCTCAGTATGAAAATGATTCTACATGTAGTTATATCAAAACAGAGTGTGTTGAAGGAGCCGAAGGTGCCAGCGGTGAATGTTACGTTCAGCTAGATACTTACGATTGTGGTTTCGATGCTTCAACGGGTACGACACACGAAGAAGAAGTTTTGCGCTGTGACGGTCAGATCCAATGTATTGGTGAATCTTGTTATAGCCCTGACCGTGATTTGGCGAACAATGATTTTGGAGAGGTTAACGCCTATCTTGAAATGCTTCGCTATGCGCAAGCAGACATGACTTGCGAAGGTATACCGGAGCGACCATTTGATCCAGTTAATCCACCGGATAGATATGAGCCGATTCCTAGTTGTCCCGCAGGTTCGGTGTACGATAAAACCTCCGGTAAATGTCTTACTCAAACAGCATGTACTTATTCAGATAACGACTTCTTTGCTGTTAGCCGCCGTGATGGTATCCAAGTCCTACTCAACAACATGGTTGTTGCAAACGAACCTAGCGTTCTGACTTGTACAACGCTCATAAAAAACGGTACTGCCTACACTTGTGGCGAAGCTCGTAAGAATGTGGGTACTGATACGTTCTATGAGGTGTGTACTAATACCGTCAGTGAGCCTACGCCGAATACCTGTCCATCAGATGAGCATGAGTTGAATGAGAACACAGGATACTGTGAAGTTCCTCCTATAGTGACATGTCCGAGTGGGTTTGTGTTGCATCAAGGTTCGGATATTTGGAGTTCAGAAGACGATGTTTGTCGTCTTGAGGTTCCGGTGACGTATAACTGCGACAAGTCTCATGAGTACTACAATCCTGAAACTGGTGTTTGTGAAGGGTTGCTGTATGACGTAGCTACCTGTGACGATCCAATGAGCCTAGAAAACCATATTTGTACCGCAACACTAAGTGATGATGTGCAATGTCCTTCTGGTCAGTCATTTGTTTTCGATAAAGAGTTATGTAGCCAAACACTAGTCAATAACGCAACTTGTCCAACGGGATCGTCATTGGAGAATGACCGTTGTAATGGGCTGCTTGTTGAGGAAGCTGAATGTCCAAGCGGTCAAAAGCTTGAAAATGGTGTGTGTACCGTCACTCTGTCTCAGCCAGCAGGTTGTCCAGCAGGTTACACTCTAGAAGATGATATTTGTTCGATCACTCAAACTACTGAGCCGAACTGTCAGTCAGGTCAAAGCTTTGATGCAACAATCGGCATGTGTAGCCAAACTTTGACCAACAATGCTACCTGTCCGAGTGGTTCTTCGTTAGAAAATGATCGCTGTAACGGATTGCTCGTAGAGCAAGCTGAATGTCCGGCAGGTCAAAGCCTAAAAGATGGTGTTTGTTCTGCAACATTGACGCAACCGGCTCAATGTAGTGCGGGACAGATATTAATAAACGGCAAGTGTGAAATTACTTTAGTTAACAACGCTACTTGCCCTTCAGGTTCAATTTTAGAAGATGGTAAATGTAAAGGCACTACTGCCCCAAGTGCTGTTTGTCCAAGCGGCTATGTCCAAGATGGCAGTGTATGTAAAAAGACAGAAACTACGAGTGCGGTATGTGAGTCTGGATTGCTACCGGTAAATGGAGTGTGTAAGGAAGTTAGTGAAGGTTGTTATTTTGACGATAATGGCTACGTAACCAACACGCCATATCTCAGCCTATACCGTGACATGGTGACAGTCTATGTATTTGACGGCTCATGTTATGTAGAAAATTTTGATGAACTGCCAAATTCCGAAGATACCACAATGGAAGATGTGTGTGTATTTACTACGGGGAAGCATGCCGATGAAACTTTGGCTTCTGATAAATTCTGGCAAGGGAACAAGCGAGAAAGTTATAAGTTTAGGCGTAATAACGATCACTGTGGACAAACAGTAAATTATCAGACGTACCCTTCTAGCGAAAAATTTATATCACGAGGTTCCCTAAAGAATAGCTATGATGGTAGTGGTTCTGGTACTACATGGTGTTTGGCTAACAATCAGGATGTAACCACGAACTACGAGATATGTACCAACATTGAGGTTGAAACGGCTCCTATCTGTCCTACTGGATACACCAAGAAAGGCGATCAATGTGTTAAAGAAACAATCGCACCAATGGGTTCACAATGTAAGTCAGGCTACACCTACGATGTCTCGCTGAATAAGTGTGTTCAGGACACTGGTTCTACTCCAATCTGTCAGTCTGGTTATTCGTATGTTTCTAGTACCGGAAAGTGTGAAAAAACAGAGTATTATACACCGCTATGTCAAAGCGGGTACGGGTACAACCTTCAAACCAACCAGTGTGAAAAAACAGTAAATAGTAGTCCTATGTGTGAAACAGGGTATAGCTTCAATCTATCTACGAATAAGTGTGAAAAAGAGATTGATGTGGCTCCTATTTGTTCAAGTGGATACAGCTATGATCCAGTATCTAATAAGTGTAAGAAGACCGTTGAATCAACGCCGTTCTGTCAATCAGGATACCAATACAACGATGATTTACAGCTTTGTACAAAACACCAAACATCTTCTCCATTGTGTCAAAGCGGGTATGGGTACAACCTTCAAACCAACCAGTGTGAAAAGACAGTAAACAGCAATCCTATTTGTGAAACAGGTTATGGCTTTAATTTAACCACTAATAAATGTGAAAAAGAGATTGATGCGGCTCCTATTTGTCCGAGTGGATACAGCTATGATCCTGTGGCGAATAAGTGTAAGAGGATTGTTGAAAGCGAACCCCAATGCCAAACTGGATATGAGTACCAGGATGGATTTTGCTACAAAGAGATATCGTCAGCCCCAAACTGTCCTGATGGGTATGCGTACAGCACTATTACTGGTCAGTGTGAATTAGCAACTAGCACTCAACCTAGATTGAGTTGTGACACTGAGGGTACTAGCTATCACGCCCCAAGTAATACGTGTCGATTGGAAGTTGATGTAGAGCAATCATGTCCAAGTAGTTTTCCTGTGTGGAGTGACGACGAAAACCGTTGTATGTCGGGTTCTCTTAGCCCGTTAGCAAAAGTTCGAACCAAGTTGGAGTCGAACGCAGACATTGACGCCAACAATCCTAATGAGGCTCAGGCTTTAATAGCGTATGCCGTGGCTCCTTTCTCTCACCTTGCTTCGGCACTTATGCCGACAGCTTATGCAGAAGAAGTTGCAGAGCCGGAAGATAGTGTCACTCAAGATACTATGAATGCATACATCGGTGAGAAGTTCGAATATGCAGCTCAAACATTTGACTACCAAAAAGCGATGTTTGCTCAAGGTCGAAGCCAGCTATTAGGGATGATGTCTAGTAGCGCACCGTCTGATGGTCAAGGTACAACGAATGTTCAATGTGAACTGTTTAAAGGTGAGGCAATGGAATGCAAGCAAGCGGTTGGTGGCATGCAGGACTGTTGTGAATCGCCAGTCACCGTTTCGCTTGGTGATTATATCACTTTGACAAGACACATGCTGAGTATGGACTCCCTCACAGGGCAGGTGTTTGGCTTGGACGGCTATACGGGAGTTTGGGACATCGCTTCAAATTGGACTAGCGAAGCCGCTAGTACAGCTTTTGATGCAGTACAGAGCACATTTACGTCTGGTGCTGATGTGGTTGCTCAACAAGGAACAGAAGCGGTAGGTGAAGGTGCAGTGAATGCAATGGCTCAATCTATGATGACCTATACGAACGCATTCTTGACCGAAGCATTTGGTCCTGAAGTTGCGGGGATGTTTTTTCAAACAGGAACTAATGCAGCGGGTGAAGCGGTAATTGGAGCATCGCCACAAATGGCTGCTGCGGGGCAGGCTCTTATGTATTGCTATTATGCATATTTGGCATATGTAGTCTTCAATTTGCTCGTAAACATCATTTTCGCCTGTGAGGAAGAAGAACTCGATTTAGCTATGAAAGTGGAGCTACTTTCAGCTCACTATCTTGGCTCGTACTGTAAGACCGAAGTTTTAGGGGCGTGTATTGAAAAAAGGAAATCATACTGTGCCTATGACTCCCCGCTTTCCCGTATTTTGATGGAGCAGATATATCAACAACCTCAAATGGGTTTGTCCTGGGGCAGTGCAAAGAATCCAAACTGTTCGGGATTAAGCATAGAAGACATTGGTAACGTAGATTGGGATCAAGTGAATCTAGATGAATGGGTAGGAATACTTATTGAAACGGATAACTTTATCCAAAACGATGTTATTGATATTGAGCGTTTAACCGGTAGTGGTTCGCTACTTAACTATGGTGACACCACTGAGACAGAGCGCCAGAATGTATTAGAGAAAAACACCGATAGATTTGACGACATTGATGTGGATGAAGTTCGCAGAGATGCTTATGAAGATGCATGGAACGAGCAACAGAATTGATAGGTGAGCAATGAGTAATAACAGTGTCGCGTTCGCAAGTTGTGTAGGAACCCTAGAAGACTACTTTAAGTCTGATATCTGTGCGAACAGAACAATATATTGTCAGTTTAGGCTAGAGAGTTTAGGGGTTTTGGGCGAACACTTGGTGCAAGAGGCAGTAAATAGAAACAAAATAGAGTATGTCATTTTCTGTGATGGGAAAGTGATTAAAAGGAGTTAGGAAAGCAAGCTTAAATAGTAGAATAAGAGTAATTAAATTATTAGTGGTGCAGGGAATTATGTATTTAAAAACGTTAGCAATATTGGTCAGTGTAGTTTCTCTTACAGCGTGTGTGAGTGCACCTAAGCAGGACTATACACATTTGCCATATGACAACGCTCAGAGCGAAGCGTACAACATCGCTAAACAGACAAGTCTTTTAAAGGACTACTGGCATGGCTCGACTATAGCGAGTCCATTGAAGGACTTTTCAACATCAGAAATAGATGCAGCAGAAACCAGTTTGCGCGAGTATCGCGGCGGTAATGTGTCGGTAGGTACGGGCTTGCTAAGTATTGTAACTGGTGACTTGACCGGAGTAATCAGCGTGGCAGGAGGTGCGGTAGCAAGCCTTGCACAGTCAGACCACGCGACAAGTAATCAAATTAGGTTGCTTGTAGAGCTGCCTAAGAGCAAATATGCTAGTAATGTAGAGGCTGAAAAGTTCATAGTTACCAGCATGGAACAAGCAGCAAACAAGGTACTTTCACAATATGGTCAGGTGAAGCAAATATCACCAAAGCCTGAAAGTGCCTATGATGCGTTTTGGGTTGAAAAGTCAGGTAAGCCGGTTCCCTTTAGCCTAGTTAACCACAAAGAAAGTGAGCTAAAAGGCGTTTCTATAGCTGAAACCGCAACATCAATAGATGGCAGCAATGAGGTTCAGTTAACCTACGGTATTATTGGGGATTCGGGCATATCTTGGAATAAGACCATCGTTAAACCACCAGTGCCATTTATTTACTCAGTAGAAATAAGTCCAATAGACACTGTGGGGTTCTATAGAGAGTATTCAGCTCATTTGCCGAAGGGGTTCTATATTTACGTCCCAAGCTTTCCAAGCGCATCGTGGAATAATAAGAAGTACTTTGATAGTTCATTCGTTGTTCCCTCAATCTTCACTCAGGGCGAGCAATACCAATTTATCAAACCTTAATAAAAGTAATTAAGAAATCTATAGCCCCTCATGTAAGAGAGTAATAAAGTCTCATACTAAAATGGCAGCGATCGCAGTCGATACGCTGCACAGTCGATACGCTGCCATTTCTAAATCGAAAATGCCCCAATATATGGTACGTCCCGTTATTGCAAGTGGATGATCCAGATAACGAGTTGATTTGCGCTAATATGGATACCCTCATTGCACTAGGTACTGGAACGGCATGGCTTTATTCCATGGTCGTGGTTTTTTTCCCAAATTTTGTACCGGAAATGGCACGCCATGTCTATTTCGAAGCTTCCGCTATGATTATTGGCTTAATTGACCTTGGTTTAGCCCTAGAGATAAAAGCTCGGGGGCGAACATCAGAAGCGATTAAGCGGTTAATTGGCTTACAGGCAAAGACGGCTCGGGTAATTCGAGATGGTAAAGATGTTGATATTGCTATTGAGGAAGTACTGCTTGGTGATAACGTCAGAGTCAGGCCGGGAGAAAAGGTTCCAGTGGACGGGGAGGTACTAGAGGGCCACACCAGCATAGATGAATCGATGCTGACAGGCGAACCTATGCCGGTCGAGAAGACCACTGGTGATAAGGTGGTCGCAGGAACGATGAATAAAAGTGGGTCAATCTTATTTGAAGCAACTAGGGTTGGTAAAGATACTGCGTTGGCTCAAATTATAAGCATGGTGAAACGGGCACAAAACTCAAAACCACCTATTGGACGCCTTGCTGACGTCATCTCTGCTTACTTTGTTCCCGTAGTGATGATTATTGCCATCGTCAGTTCCCTTATGTGGCTCAACTTTGGCCCAGCCCCCGCAGTCGCTTTTGCTACAGTATCTGCTACCTCTGTGTTAATTATTGCCTGTCCTTGTGCTCTGGGTTTGGCTACACCTATGTCTGTTATGGTTGGGGTCGCCTAAAGTAACCCGTATCTATCTGGCAGAAGCCTCTGATGAAAATGAAGTATTGCAACTGGCTGCCAGCCTTGAGGCAGGTTCCGAACACCCATTGGCGTTGTCGATTGTTGAATCAGCCAAAGATCGGGACTTGGTTCCTGAACAAGCTGAGAAATTTCAGGCGATAGCCGGACATGGAGTAGAAGGCGTCGTCCGTGGACATCGGTTGTTTTTTGGTAACGAAAAGCTGATGCGCGATCAGTCAATTGATATTGAACCACATATCGAAACGGCTCAGCTAATGGCCAAAGAAGCGCAGACTCCTATTTATCTTGCTGTCGATGGTAAGCTGGCTGCCATCATTGCCGTATCCGATCAAGGAAGACTCCATCAGTGCAATCAAGCGATTGCAGAACAATGGTATCCGGGTCGTGATGCTCACCGGCGACAATAGGGCAACACCTAAAGCCGTGGCCGAAAAAGTGGGAATTAAGGAGTTTTTCGCAGAAGTCTTGCCAGAAGATAAATCGAATAAAGTTGCAGAGCTACAAACGGAGGGAGAAATTGTTGGCATGACCGGTGACGGTATCAATGATGCTCCTGCTCTGGCCTTGGCCAATGTTGGCTTTGCCATCGGTACAGGAACCGATGTGGCCATAGAAAGTGCTGATATCACATTGATGCGAGGCTCCTTACACGGTCTTGCGGATGCTATAGCGGTAAGTAAAGCAACGTTGCGTAATATAAAACAGAACTTATTCGGAGCGTTTATTTATAACGTCGCTGGTGTTCCGTTTGCTGCCGGACTGTTTTATCCGTTCTTCGGGGTGCTGTTAAATCCTGTAATCGCTGGCGCGGCAATGGCATTCTCATCATTAACCGTAGTGAGTAATGCTAACCGATTACGGTCGTTCAAGGCAAAAGAACATTAACGGGAGGGAATGACATGATAATAATTAATCTACTCGGGCTGCTGTTAATAGGTTTAATTGTCTGGTGGTTTTGGCTGTATAAAGCAAAAGAGGTGACGGCAGATGAGGGAGTGATCTCGATAAAAGTTGAAAACGGTACCTATGAGCCATCACGTGTACGAGTAGAGGCAGGTAAGCCTATAACATTACGGTTTCTGCGCAAAGATGCTTCACCTTGCGCTGCGACCGTGGTGTTTGCCGACTTCGATATTAGTGAAGAGCTGCCACTGAACAAAAATAAAGATGTTTATTTGCCTCCCGGAGAACCTGGAGAGTATAGCTTTACCTGCCAGATGCAAATGTACCGTGGTACGTTAGTTATTATTGATAAAAAATGAGGTGTTGGCGCTGACCAAAGACTGATAAGAAGAATAGGGCTGGATATACATGCCTTAAAGTCTCAGTATTAGTATGGTCTTTTATTAGATCCTATTGACCTTTCCCTAGGGGAAGGGTTTATATTTTTAAGTGAGTTTTGTAAATCGATATTGTATCGGTAATTGAGAGGTTGTGATGCTAAAATCGCTGCACACAATTTGGTTGACGGGGCTAACACTGGTTGCTTTAGTGCTCTCCAGTATGCCTGTTAATGCATCTCTTAATTCACCAGTTCTAAATCAGGCTGGTGCGCAGCCGTCACTCTCTCTATCACATGATGCACACATTGATTGTTCATCATCACAACATGAGACTCTCGCTGTAAAAACTGACTGCCATGACACAGCAAATAGCGATGTTTCTGCGCATCAATGCTGTCCCGCAAGCTGTACGGCCAGTTATCCACTCATATCACAAGTTATCGTTAGTCATCATCAAACCTCTCGTTTGATACCTTTCCTTGCGGACACTGTCGAGTATGCCAACTCGGTTACTCGTTCGTTATACCGACCTCCAATAGTCTAAACCCTTCAAGGGCTATCGCTCTGTCCATCGTTACATTCACAAGCTCATTCTAAATGGCGCTTGTCAATATAACCTGCTCAACCACGTCATTAGTTTAACGAACACTTAGTAGCCGTGCTTATAAGCGCGAGAAGGTAACTTCATGAATACCAGAAGATTTTTAGTCTGTTTTTCTGCCTTTCTATTAGGTTCTCATGCACTGACAGCATTTGCCCATGAAGGTACGAATCACACCAAGGAACAAATGAGTGTAGAAGAGGCAAACCAAGATGTTCCGGCATTAACATTGGATTCCGCCAAATTTAAACAAGCAGAAACGCTTTTTCGTACCATTGGTGGTTATGGCTGCAGCGCCTGCCATGGTTTGTTTGCACAAGGGGGTGGTAACGTGGGAGGCAATATACGAGACCACTCATTAAGCCAGATAAATGATGCGCTCAAAAATGAACCGACAATGCAGCTCCTGAATAATGCGCTTAGCGATGGAGAAAAGTATCTGTTGGCGGGATATCTGAAAGCCTTAGGTAATCTACAGCTCATAGAATGGACGATAGATGGTGACGTTTCATACACCGAAGTAAACGTCGACAAAAGCAATACTAATCAACTGGTTATTTTAAACAAAACCTTTGAAACCCTGGATTTGACGTTGAAGCCGATTGGATCTGGCCGTGCATTGTCAATTGAACCTTATGAGACCAAATCCTACTCATGGACCGCAAATGCCGGTGATTACAGATTGAAGTACAAACAGCATGTTCTTGACATGCATGTCATGTTCTAAAAAATTAAGGGAAATTTGATGAAAAAGTATCTTAACATTACCGCAATTTCAGCACTTGTGTTTAGTGTAAATGCCTTCGCTAATCCAGTCGTGGAACTTTATAAATCACCAACTTGTGGTTGTTGCAGTCAATGGGCGGCCACAATGGAGAAAGAAGGCTATCAAGTCAACGTTCACAAACAACACAACTGGGATTCAGTGAAAGCGCCTTTCAATATGCCTAAACAGCTTAGCTCATGCCATACCGCGATTATTGATGGCTATATGATTGAAGGTCATGTGCCAGAGGCAGAGGTAGCCCGTCTTCTAAAAGAACGTCCGGCAAATATATCAGGCATAGCAGTACCAGGAATGCCTCGTTATTCCCCAGGTATGGCTCGTGATGGAGAAGCATATAAAAACTTCAACGTTGTCGCTTTCGATAAAAATGGTAAACCAAGCCTGTATAAAAAATATGACTAACCTGCCACTGCCTAAGAATTTTGGTATTGGCTTATAACATGGAGAATATATTATGAGTTGCTGTAATCGACCTCCTGCAGGAGGCCCCAACAATAACGAAATGGGTTCTATGCTTAAAGGGATAGGTGTGTTGTTAGTCTTGATCTTAGCGTTAGCTTATTTCTTTGGCTAGTGTTCAATTCTTTATCAGGCAACAATCCGGCCACTTACATACTACTGGCCGGATTGTTTTTGCCATGAGACATAACTAACTCGCGGAGCGCAAGGTGATTTGGAAGGTCGTGTGTTGGCCTTTAGACTTTACATTTATCTCACCATCATAGGCGTGCACAATTGATTGAGTGATGGATAAGCCTAATCCAGCGCCAATGCTCCCCAGATTTTGGCGTGATTTATCTGCCCGATAAAAACGATCGAAAATATACGGTAAGCTTTGCTTAGGAATCTCGTCACCCTGGTTACTGACTGATATTATTAAGTGTTTGCCGACTTCTTGTACTTTAATAATGATCGTCGAATGAGCATAAGCATGGCGAATGGCATTAGAAAGCAAATTGCCCACGGCTCGCTCAAACATATTCTTATCCATGTAAAGTCGCCCTTTACCAGAGCTTACTATCTGCACTTCGGCATCATCAGCGAGTATCTCAAAATACTCCACTAGGCGAGCAAGTTCCTCATGCACTGCGAACACTTCGTCATTGCGATGGATTAGCTTGTTTTCTGCTTTCGCGATGTACAGCAAATCATTGATGGTCTTAGTGATGCGATTTAGCTCTTCCAACGTTGAGGCTATCGCATCCTGATACTCTTCTGGTGATCGGCAGGCTCCCAAAATAACCTGGTTTTGCGTCGTAATATTGGTAAGTGGCGTTTTTAATTCATGGGCAATATCCGAAGAAAACTCGCTTAACCGACGAAACCCCATCTGTAATCGATCGAGCATTGCATTGTGCTTGTTTGCCAAGTCTCGCAGTTCTGTTGGCAAAGAATCAGGATCGATACGGATCCCCATCTGTTCTAGCGAAACTTGCTGAATGTGCTTATTAAGTCCAACGAGCGGTTGAAGCCCTCGCTTTACGATAAAGCTGCTAAATACAGAAGAGAATAAAAATGCAAAGCCAAGTAACCAGAATAGAATCCAATTCAACTTGTCTAAAAATAAAAAGTGGTGATTAATACTCATACCAAGCACGACCACATAATCGCCCGTCTGAAATGCAAAGGCACGAATATTAAGCGAATCTTCGCTCCATTCTATCGCCCGGTCGTTGTTTAAAATTTGTGGCGAGCTGAGGGTATAGGCCCGAACTTGAGGAATCGTTAGGCTTGAGTTTTGATAGATAGCGTTTTTGCCTTTAAACACCCACATGTAGAGTGGGGTACTGTTTGACTGTTTAAATATTGATTCTGGCGACTTTTCTAAATCCTTATCAATGGCATTAAACCTACTGGAGATATAGTTGAAATCTTGAGTGTAAAAGTGGCGTTCTATCGCATAGTGGAGAATGAAAGCCAAAGAAAAATAGGTGACAAGCGTCATACCAATGAACATCAGCACGAGCCTGTTTTTCATAGATAAAGGGAGTGAAAGTTTAGGCATCGGGGATATCTTCTAATTTGTAGCCCATTCCTCTAATTGTGTGAATCATTGGTTTATCGAAAGGTTTATCCACTTTACTGCGCAGGCGTTTGACCGCCACATCAATGACATTGGTATCACTGTCAAAATTCATATCCCAGACTAACGAGGCAATCGTGGTGCGAGAAAGCACTTGTCCAGTTTTTCGCATCATCAGTTCTAATAAGGCATATTCTTTGGCAGTAAGAGGGATAGAGTGTCCTGCTCGCGTGGCAACCCGTTTGATCATATCCAGCTCCAAATCCGCTACGCGTAATATTTGGGGCGAAGCGACCACCTGCGCTGCAGTATGATGACGAAATACATTTTGAATTCGTGCCATTAGTTCAGCGAACGCATAAGGTTTTACCACATAATCATTAGCGCCTAGCTCGAAGCCACGTACACGATCTTCTACTTGTTCTTTTGCTGTCAGCATAATCACTGGCGTGTGAATCCCGCTACTACGCAATGTATTAAGTACCTGCCAACCGTCGAGTTTTGGCAACATAATATCGAGGAGAATCAGATCATACTCTTCACTGGTCGCGTGGTAGAGCCCATCGACACCGTCGTGCACTAAGTCCACTACATACCCAGACTCAATCAACCCCTTTTGTAGATATTCTCCGGCTTTATGTTCATCTTCGACGATCAGTATCTTCAAGTTAACTTACCTATGGCATTAGCGGGATGGGTAAACGCTCAGTATAAATAGATAAAAAAGAGCATGATGTGAGCCACAGTATACTCTTTTCCATTGACATGACATTATTGATTATCACGACGTTCTACATAATGCACTTTGACGTTCACCTTACCCAGGTACTCCAGTTGACCATTTTCATTCATGCGCTCTTGTACCGTGACGAAACCACCGTCTTTCAAGTGAGTGCTTCGTGATTTCACATTGAAGGTCAAAATATTGAGCTCTTTGTTCAGTTCGCTCGCTGGCAACGATTTAAGAGTATTAAGTTCGGATAACGCTTGTTGATAAGCTTCATCCGACGATGACGTTGGTGCGACATAAATCGTTTTCATCTCTTCACGGCTAACGTAGTTGCCCGCCGCGTATAGAGGTTGCGCCAATGCTGACGCGCTGGTAATTGTCATAACAGTAACGAAAAGAGCCGTTTTGATTGTGTTCATGTTTTTATCCTTTGAGTGCTTGTTTTCAGTGTTGACATTATTGAATATCGCCTCTGACACCACCCTTTCAGTAAAGTGACTTTTTTGTCATGAAAGGTAAGTTTTTAATCATGAGCAGGGACAACGGGATTTGTTATATAGGGGGCTTAAAGACTGGAAGCAAATTTGATTAGATTCAATCAAATAGAGAGTATAGCGCGTCCAATTGTACAAGAGTATTGTAAGAGTTTTCTGTTTGATGCAGAGATCTATTGCCCCGGAACCTGATATAAAGCCCGCTGATTGCGAACTATAATTATATAAAGTACCAATCGAGCCAATCCATTATGTGTCATGTTTTACTCGCTCTTCCTTTATTAGTACTGCCAATTTTTTGGTTGGCTCCTTTATCCATCGCGATTCCAGTCTATGGCCTGATTTTTACGATTTCTGTGATCATCTATTGGCTTGCCTATCGCGCGATGCATTTACCCGTTGTTACGGGGGCTGAAGCTCTTCTTCACCAAGTGGGGACAATAGTCGGCATAAAGAACGGGTTATATAAGGTTCGTTTAAACAGTGAATATTGGAATGCGCTTTCTGATGAGCAGTTACAATCAGGCGAGCATGTCGAGGTTTGTTCAGTTCATGGAAATACGCTGGACATTAAACGTAGTAAGAATTGAGTGATACATTGCCAAATGTAACGTCCAGAAATACGTTTATTGATTCCTCCTGATTTAGAGTTTTTACCACTGAAACCCAAAAGGTGATGAAAACCATTTCTACTATTGGCTTACGTATTTATGTCAACCGCTTATCTGTTAATTTCTTGTCTGTGATTACCAAGGGAGCCTGACGGGATAAATCCCAAGCGACTTTGTCGTTCATCTTTAAGTCTAGCCTAAAGGCTAGACTTCTTTATTTAATGCCGTTGAGCGCTGTATTCTCAGCTCTCTGGTATTCAGTGCCTCGCGCTTCCAGATATTTCGTATCGTGCAACTGCTGACGGTGATGTTGTACTCCTTCTTTAGCATGGTTCTCAACTGTACTGAGGTTTGATACGGATTGTTTAAGGTCAGCTCGATAATTTTGTGTTCGGTTTCCTCAGGTATGCTGTTTTTGCTGCGGTGCAGCGGTTTGTTAATGCGCTTAAGGCCAAGTATGCCTTCCTCGGCTAAGACCTTTTGATAGTTATAGATACTTCGGCGTGAGCAACCGCTGATCCGAGCGGCTTCCGTCGCATTACCCAAGCGGTCGGCAAGCTCGATGACATCCAACTTGCGTTGGACTTCCATCCCATACTCACTCGCTCTTGGAGGCTCTTCTAACTCGGTAATATGCAGTTTGCGGTGACCAAAATAGGCTGAGAATGCGCCATCGAACTGGCAGCGTATTTCCAGTTTCTGATTGACGATAGAGTGCCGTATGGGAGAGTCGATGAGATACATTTTATTGTTATAACTGAAGGTATGATCTCGGCGAACCTTGCGATATTCCTTGTGAACACAGACCGTATCAAGGTTGATGTGTTCAGGTACAACCTTGAACGCCGACCTCGGGTTCTTCGCCTGCACCGCGATTTTCTGTTGCCAGTACAGTGGAATGAATTGGTTTTGAAGATACTCGTTGGCGCTTTGAATATCGGTAATATGATGCAGCCGAAGCTCTGGAACCAGCCTGTCTTGGAACGTATCGAATGCCCGTTCGACACGTCCTTTGCCTTGGGGCGAATTTGCAAAAATGATTTCGATCCCTAGCTCTTCACAAGCGCGTTGCATCTGAGAGAAGTTACTGCGTTTTGGACCACCGAATATACCCGCTCTATCGACGTAGAGCGTCTTAAACAGACCTCGCTTTTCGATATACGCCTTCATGACTTTCATACAACCTTCCGTGGTTTCGGAAGGGAAGAACTCGGCATGGATATCACTGGTCGCATCGTCGATGATGGCAATCAAGCATGAGCGATGCTCACCAAACCATTGATGCGGACTGCCGTCCATTTGCAGCATCAGTCCAGGCTGCTCCATTCGTTCCCTGTACTTTCTTACTCGGCTACGACGACGCTTGGCTCGCTTCACATGGTGGATAGCGTGCGCCCACTTTCGCAAAGTTTCCCGCTTGATGGTCAAGCCTTCGTTGACCGTGAGCAACTCGGCCAGATGCTGCAAATTGAAATCGAAGTACTTAGTTTGGATCAGTTGCTGAACCTGTCTTTTCAGTGAATCAGGGGTTTTATTGACAGGCTCACGACCTTTATTGCCATGGACAACAAAGCGTATGCCTTCACGGCGGTAGCGGTGGAGATAACGCTCTATGGTACGACGGGATTTATTGAGGAGTTTGGAAGCACTGTGAATGCTGATCTTACCTTGAGTGACTTTAGCGATCACATCAACAGTAAGCTGGGAGCGAGAGTCCATGATGATCATCCTTACTAACCCCTGAATGGTGAGTTGACCTATTCAAAGGGTTAGGTATAGAAACGGATCCGTCATTTTCCCTTGGTAATTAGTCAACCGACAAAATCGGTTGGTAGTTAAGGTACGACAGAATCGCTTGGTGATCACACTGTTAATTTCTTGTCTTAAACTTGCTTTTGCCCCAAACTGCGTTAGTGCAAGTACTCTTAGCATTTCTACTTGTTTGTCTTTGACTGAACTAATCTTATGCATTTAATATCATCGAATGCGCATATCGACATGTTGATGACTTTGGAGAGTGATTTGAAGCAATTTTTGGTTAATAGACAATGCTACTTAGATGAGTACACCGATTTAGAAAGAAAATCCCTGAGTTTGAGAAATATGCTCGTATGTGGATACCGTTAGTTGAACAGTTTGGAGGAGTCCATTATGACTATTTCTTACCGTTATAGGGTGCTAACAATATAGCGATGGCTCTATTCTCATTTTCATAACTAGCGGAATATGAAAAGCACCGACACGAATCCGCGCAAGATGAAGCGGTAAGGCAGCATTCAAATATGCAGAAGACACCGATTGTGTGCTGAGCTATGTGAGTATTCCGGAGCTATCCAGCCACCGATTCCGTTTTAAACCGGACACCATTTCCGGGATAAACCAGCCATTTTTCCACTAACTCCGGAATCACTGTCCGGTTGAGCGGAAACCCTGGCCGGTTACTCCAGAATATCCCTCTTTTCTCTTTTAAATCAATAACTCACTGTTCTTGTTATGCATCTTAACGTAGCAAGGAAGTGATAATGCCGAAAAAGAGAACATCTATGACAAACATTAAAGAGGTATTACGCCTTAAATATGAGTGCAATCTATCGACCAGAAAGATAGTTTCCTGCACGAAAGTCAGTCGCTCGACGGTCTCAGAAATACTGACCCGCTTTGAACAAAGCGCAATGAGCTGGCCACTTCCCGAAAACTGCTCATATACCGAACTGGCTCAGACTCTCTACCGTGACAAAACAACCAGCAACACAAAGGTGATGCCGGACTTCGCTCAGTGTTTTGTCGAACTGAAACGTAAAGGCATGAGCAAACATCTTCTGTGGGAAGAGTATCTGGCTGAATATCAGGAGAGAGCCTATCGTTACACCCAGTTCTGCGAGCATTACACTCGTTGGTTAAAGAAGCAGAAAAGCAGTATGCGTCAGAGCCACCTGGCCGGTGACAAACTGTTCATCGACTACTGTGGGCCAACCATCCCAGTGGTGAACCCTGAAACCGGAAAAATCCGCAACGCTCAGATCTTCGTGGCGACGTTAGGCGCTTCCAACTACACCTATGTCGAGGTCTGTGAAAGCCAGCGGCTAGAACACTGGCTGGAAGCTCATGCCTATGCCTTTGAACATTTCGGCGGTGTGTCGGCGCTTCTTGTGCCTGACAACCTAAAAGCAGCCTTCACCAAAACGGATTGCTACGAACCCAAGCTCAACGATAGTTACCGCAAGCTGGCTTAACATTACCGCACAGCGGTTATGCCAGCACGTCCCCTTATAGTCCCAAAGGTAAAGCAAAGGCAGAGAATGCCGTCCTTATCGTTGAGCGTTGGATCATGATGCGTCGTCATCGAATCTTCCATACCTTCAATTGGTTCGGATCTTCATCGATGTTTACCCGCTCAATCAATTGTGAGTTCAGCCCTTAAAGTGGGTGGGTGATATTACAAATCAACCTCGAAGCTGCATATTATAAATTTTCGCAACCAGCCAACCCAATATACCAGCTAGAAAAGCCCATAAAATTCCTCCTATAACTACACCAAATGTAGATATGTGCCATCCCATGGTATTCCAATCAGTATGTAACATATTGCCCGTAATATTTGACATCATTGTTGGCAATATAATTACCAGTACGGAGCAAATAATCCATATCAGGCCAAATGCTGCCGCACAAGCGACGGCAAGTGCATTTTCACGAACTTTCATCATACCTCTCCTTAAACCGACCAGTATGTATTAGCCTCAATCAGAGTTAGTTCTCCGTGAAAGTGAAGCGGTTAGTGCTATTTATTCTTCTTGTGAGTCTTCGGAGGCATTGAGTGACAACTCCAAGGCTCGTGTTTCGCGTTGTCCCTAACATTTTGGTCAACAAACTTGTAGTAACTCTCTTTAGTTTTTGTCCACCAATCATCATGAACATCAGCACCATGCTTTTTAATGAGTTCTTCAATCCCATCAAGATTGATATTTACAGCGTCATACGCGAGATGTATCTCACCATCTTTTATGTTGTAACTCACTTCATCAATACCAAATACACGGTCTATTTCTTCAATGAGAGCATCGCAATTTATTTTGGTAACATTACTTAACCTCAGATTGCGCACTACTAAGTTCTGCTCTCTGACACCAACTCTATGATCTAAATCGCTCATTTTTTTATCTCCTAATGTGAATGAGAATATTTCTATCACTTTTGATTCATGCTTTTTACTTTCTTAGTTTTTTTGAAATTTGGAATCCAACTTGAGGTTGTGTTCATATAGTCACGGTACTTTGCTCCGAACTCAGAAATAGCATAAGCCTCTTCACGCCTAGCAAGTTTTACATATACAACTACTAAAATTGGAAACATCACAAGTGTGGGAATCGTCGGCCACTGCAACAAAAAGCCGAACATGATGAGAATAAATGCTACGTATTGGGGATGACGGCATCTTGTATACCATCCTGTAGTCGCAAGTTGATGTTGCTTTTGTGCGTGATGAAGTACGTTCCACGCTGATGACAAGATAAAGAAGCCAGTAACGATAAACACCATGCTTGCAATGTGGAACAGATCCCAATGAGCATCGCCTTCAAAACCAAAGAAGGTATGCAATAAGTGCCCATTTTCGTGTGCGTAGAAATTTACTTCTGGGTAATTTTTAGTCAGCCATCCAGACAAGAAATAGATAGTTAATGGAAAACCATACATTTCAGTAAATAGGGCAACTATGAACGCAGAAAATGCACCAAGACTTCGCCAGTCAGTTGATGTTTTGGGTTTGACAAAACTAAAAGCAAAAAAGATAAAAATCGCTGAGTTTAGTATCACCATTGACCATAGGCCATAATCATAGGTCTCATTCATGGTTGTTCTCCTTTTTGTGCGATGTTTTACGTCCTTCTTCTAGTCCTTGTATGTAGCCATCGCGGTAGGCTGCGTTCTTTTCACTCAGTTCTTGAAAGTTCTCTTTCTTATCATGTTCAGTTGTGTGTGAATGATTGTGTCCATCCTTGCCATGGCTGCTGTGCATAAATACGTGCATCAAAGGACATAACAATAAAATTAAATAGGGAAGAAATGGCAGGACATGTTGCCCATGTTCAAACACCAAGAAGTAAGTTGCTGTGGCAATCAGTGCCAGAGCAGCCCAGCCTGTCGGCGTTGACCAAAATTTAGGGCTTTCATTTTTCATGTTGAACTCCTACTGGCTGTAAGTTGTAAGCATACGTTTATCTAAACCACCTTTAAGACACCGCGATACATCTGCATTTGACAATGAAATTCGTAGTCACCGGGAGATAAGCTAGGCAGTGTTATTGATGTTTCAGAATTAAGTTTAAGCTGTTCACTTATTTCTAATGATGGAATTAGCAGAGTCTCAGAACAGGGTGTTTGATCTTTGCGTAAAAATTTAAGTGAAATAGGTTGATTGGAGTTCAATTGAATTGATGATGGCGAATAGACCCCATCCTTCACTTCAATTACCACTTCATTGTTTTTAACAATAGTTTTAGTAGGTTTGTATAACCAGAACCACCAAACAATAAGCGCGATTAATGCTAAGCCGGATAAATTAATCACCATCATAGAGATTCTCCTTAGTGGTCTTTGGCTTTAAATAAACGTAGTCGATTGGCATTTGACACCACAGTTAATGACGAAAACGCCATTGCCGCCCCCGCAATGACAGGACTCAGTAGGATGCCAAAGAAGGGGTAAAGAATACCTGCTGCAAAAGGGACTCCCGCTACGTTATATACAAACGCACCAAACAAGTTTTGCTTGATGTTTTGCAGTGTCGCTTTACTCACTGCTATCGCATCAGCGAGCCCGTGAAGAGAGCCACGCATTAGGGTTATATCTGCGCTTTCAATCGCTACGTCTGTACCTGTGCCTATTGCAAAGCCTACGTCGGCTAATGCCAGAGCTGGGGCATCGTTGATACCATCGCCTGTCATACCAACGATTTCTCCACTGTTTTGAAGTTCTTGAACCTTGTTGGCTTTATCCTCAGGAAGCACTTCTGCTAAAAATTCGTTAATCCCTGCTTTTTTAGCCACAGCCGCAGCAGTTTCCTTGTTGTCACCTGTTAACATGATGACCCGTATTCCATTTGCCTGAAGTCGCTTGATCGCTGAAATAGAATCAGACTTAATCGGATCGGCAACGGCAATAATTGCTGCAAGCTCGCCATTGATAGCAAAGTACATGGGAGTTTTGGCTTCTTTGGCTAAGGATTGTGCCTGCTTTGTGTAGTTAGACAGGTCGATACCTTTTGTTTTCATTAGTTTATCGTTGCCAAAAAATAAGATGTTACCTTCACAGGTTGCTTCTACACCAAATCCCGTTATGGCGTTAAACGCTTCAATTTTTAGTAATTTAACCCCTTTTTCTAAAGCGCTTTCAACAATCGCTTGTGCGAGAGGATGCTCTGAGCCGCTTTCTAAACTAGCGGCAAGCTGCAACACGTTTTTTTCGTCTATAGCATGCGCTAAAACGATATCGGTTACTTTAGGTGCTCCTTCGGTAATCGTGCCTGTTTTATCTAAAATCATGGCAGTGATTTTAGAGGCGGTTTGTAGCGCTTCTCCGTTGCGAATGAGTACGCCTGCCTCTGCTGCTTTTCCAACCCCGACCATAACAGACATAGGCGTCGCTAAGCCTAGTGCACATGGACAAGCGATGATTAACACTGTGGTTGCAGAAACGATGGCAAAAGCAATCGCAGGCTCTGGCCCAAAGTTAAGCCATGCAAGAGCACTTAATATTGAAATGATCATCACCACAGGGACAAAATACGCTGAAATCACATCGGCTAATCGACCTATCGGTGGTTTGGAGTTTTGTGCTCGTTTCACCATATTAATGATTTGTGCCAGCGCAGTATCTTTGCCAACGCGTGTCGCTCTAAATAAAATCATGCCAGATTTGTTCAACGTACCGGCGACAACGTCGTCCTCTTTAACTTTTTCAACTGGCATAGGTTCACCGGTGAGCATTGATTCATCAATAGAAGTACGTCCTTCAAGTACAACACCATCGACAGGAATTTTTTCACCCGGTTTTACTTTCACTACATCGTTAAGTAAAACCTGCTTAATATCTATTTGAATTTCTTTGTTGTCACGAATGACGATCGCTGTTTTGGCTTGCAATCCGATAAGACGCTTGATGGCTTCTGAGGTTTTCCCTCTGGCTTTTATTTCGAGTGCTAAGCCTAAATTAATCAAACCGATGATCATGGCGGTGGCTTCAAAATAAACGTGCCGAGCCATCAGTGGAACGGCGTCGGGAACAAACACGACAACCATTGAATAAACCCATGCTGTACCTGTACCTAATGCGATCAGCGTATCCATATTGGCTGAGTGATTTTTAAAACTTTTCCACGCGCCTATGTAGAAATGCCTGCCGGAAAAGAACATCACTCCTAGCGTTAGCAGGGCAACGACTAACCATGACAACCTCTCTATATCGGTTTCAACTGTCATTTCACCGACAATAATGCTGTAGACCATCAAAGGGACACCGAGCGAAAGCGCAATAAAAGTATCTCGCATCAATTTTTTGTAATACGCCCAATCGGCAGCTTCTTTTTCATCAAGAGTATCTGTATCCGTAGTATCTTCGTCGAGAGGTTTAGCGTTGTACCCAACAGATTCTACAGCTTTGATCAATGATTGAGTATCCGCTGTACCAGATACCAGAACGGTTCTGTCTGCAAAGTTCATCTCTGCACTCTGAACGCCCGGTGTATGATTCAGTGCGGCTTCTATTTTGCCGACACAACTGGCACAACTCGCGCCTTCAATCAATAATTGTTGTTCCGTTAATTCTGTGATCATAGTTTTCTCCTTCTCTTAGCCTTCCGAAGGTTGTTTTTTTGGCTGGTACCAACTGTTTTTGGACAAAGCACCACACTAATCTGTGTCATTTTTTACCATCGTCTAAACCTAGGTCACATGCTCATTTGTAGTCTAGACCTATGTCTAAGGCACAGGTCAAGGCCTTACTTTACCGTAACTCTCCAACTGGCTTTGTTGCTTAATTCGACATGAAGCGCAGGTAGCCTTAGACGGTATTAACACCTCGTGATATGAAGTTTTATTTACGGAGTGGTGTCAGACTAAGTCTTTTAAAATGACAAGTAACTGTCGCAAAAATGACAAAACCTTAATATGAGGCATCTGAGGATAAAATTTCGCACTAAAATGTGGATGCAGACCATATTTTGTAACTTAACGCTCAAATAAAAGTAACAAATAGTAAGAGCAATTGAATGCATATAAAGTGACACTGCTGTCTAACTTGATGTTTATTTCTATTGGGAAGTAATTGGAGAGCAAAAAATGCTGAGTCTACACTTAGCTTGAAATGAATAAGTACTAATACTTTAGCGTTCTCATCTGATTAATAATTATGAGAGCAATGATCGGTATCACCATTGAAATGATTTAGAACGGGAGAACGATAAATGCACGACGATTCCGCTTATGGTTTTTGGCCGCTGGTGATATTGAATTCGGCTATCTTTATTTTCTTCGCTTTTAGTTTTACCAAGCCGAAAACGAAAACTGACTGGCGCAGTCTTGGGGCTTTTTCTGCCTTTATCATTGCGCTTTTTACCGAGATGTATGGATTCCCCAAATTACTATCGATTAAACGACTACAACTTATTAAGGATTATGCTATGAAAAATTTCATAAAAACACTGTGTTCCACCATCGTTGTTGCCGCTGTAATGTCTTCAACGATATTTGCTGAAAAAGTATATGCCCAAACTGATGAAAACCAATCCATGGGCGGTACCATGATGATGGGTATGATGAGCCGAGAACAGATGGCTGATATGTCTGAGCACATGCAAAAAATGCTCAAAATAATGGACAAAATCAAAGGCGAAACCGATCCGGAAAAACGTCAGCAATTAATGCAGGAACATATGCGGGCTATGCAGGAGGGGATGCAGATGATGAATAAAGGTATGCCTATGCAAGACAGTATGAAAATGACTGAACATCAGGGTAAAGGCATGTCGGATAAAATGGGTGAGCCAGACATGATGAAGCGCATGGACATGATGGAAGAGCGCATGGGTATGATGCAAATGATGATGGGACAGATGATGGAGCATGAATCTGAAGCGAAATATTAACAGCACTACTTTCCCTGTGTCTATTGACCTTCCCCTAAGGGAAGGGTCTATAAGTTCTCTTAGGTTGTGTCATAAACACAATTTTGTAAGGATGCCTGAGAGGTTGTGATGCTAAAACCGTTGCATACAATTTGGTTAACCGGACTCACACTGTTTGCTTTATTGCTCTCTAGTGTCTCTGCCAGTTCCTCTCTTAATATGCCGCTCAAAAATAGGGGCGATTCTTTAACTGTATCGTCTCTTTCACATGATGAGCATTTGAAGTGTTTGTCATCACAACTCGAATCAATAACGACCGAAACAGATTGTCATGATTCAACCAATGATATGAATCCAGAGCATCAGTGCTACCCTTCGAGCTGTGCAGCTAGCGCTCTGCTGATTTCTCAAGTCATCATCACAAACTATCAAACACCCCAACGTATCCCTTTCTTCAGGGAAACTGCTGAGTATGTCAACTCGGTAACAGGCAATTTGTATCACCCTCCAATAGTCTGATTCCTTCTTAACGGTTAATACCCTCGTCAACAGTGGCTTTGACATGCTTATCTTGCATGACGTTTGTCTGTATAACCGGCTCAATTTCGTTATTAGATAACGAGCATTTTTGCAGTATCTATCAACTCGAAAAGGAAAATCATCAGTGAATATTCGAAAACCTTTAGCTTGCTTTGCTGCCTTGCTACTTGGATTGAATTCGATCACAGCATTCGCTCATGAAGGTATGCATGACTCAGAGAGGAACTCTGGTTTGAAAGAAGTGAACCAAGACGTACCAGCATTAGCACTGGATTCTGCTGAATTTAAACAAGCCCAAAACCTTTTTCGTGCGGTTGGTGGCTATGGCTGCACCGCATGCCATGGTCTGTTTGCTCAAGGGGGCGGTAACGTGGGGGGAAATATAAGAGACCATTCACTAAGCCAGATAAATTATGCCCTTCAGAATGAGCCAACAATGAAGCTACTGAATAATGCACTTAGCGATGGAGATAAATATGCTCTGGCTGGATATCTCAAAGCTTTGGGTAAATTGGAACTCATTGAGTGGACGATTGATGGAGAGGTTTCATACACCAAGGTGGAAATTGATAAAGAATCAGATAATCAACTGGTTATATTCAACAAAACTTTTGACTCTATCGATTTGTCTTTGATGCCGATTGGTAATAATCACACACTTTCAATCGAACCCTATGCAACAGAATCGTATACGTGGAAAGCACAACCCGGTGAATACAGATTGCAATACAACCAGCATGTTCTTGATATGTCCTTCAGGTTCTGAATAAAAGGAAAATTGACGATAGTCTCTTGACCTATGTGTTGCACACAGGTTTTAAACTCAAAATAGAAACATAGATAAAGATGTAAGGAGTTCGTTATGAGTTGTTGTAATAAAGCGCCTAATGGCGGAACCAGTGACCCTAAATTATTGTTGAAAGTGACTTTAGGTATGTTAGCGGTCATTGTGTTGTTAGTTTTTTTATTTGGTTGATTATCCTTAGGAATTTTGTGCTATCTCACTATTTTGTTGCCATTCAGAGGGTTAAGTATGCTGACAACTGAAATTGCCCGGACAGTCGGGGTTACTGCGGAAACGGTTCGCTTTTATACCAGAAAAGGACTGATCTCTGCGACGAAAGACCCTAGTAACGGCTATAAAATTTACCCACCGAGTGCTGTGGATAGATTGCGGTTTATTAGTCATGCGCGAAGTATTGGCTTTAGCTTAAGCCAGATTGAAGAGATCATAGAATACTCTCAGCAAGGAAATTCTCCCTGTCCGAAAGTACGGAAAATGCTGAGTGATAAAATATCTGAGACACAACAAAAAATTAAAGAATATCAGATGCACCTGGCTGTTATGGAAGAAACTTATTCCGAGTGGGTGCATGAACCAGACATGACTCCTGACGGGAAGGCGATATGCTGCCTGATTGAAGACTGGTCAGATAAACATCCATCGATTAACTCTCAGGAGGCAAAAAATGAAGGTTAAAGAATATTCTCTTGCGTTATCAGGTGTCAGTTGCGGCAATTGTGTTACAAAGATCGTTTCTGCTTTAAGGGAAAGCGATCCTGATATCTCTCTGGTTATTAATAATAGTAAAGATAAAACAGACCTTATTACCACATTGGAACCAGAAAACGCGATACAAATTATTTCCAGCACTGGATATGCTGCGACTTTGCCCGTAATTCACCAATACGAAACAATATTGGCTAACGTTTCTTGCCAAAACTGCGTTAAAAAAATCACGTCTGGCATTAGAGATGTTGATAACAATGCTGATGTGTCAGTGGACATTTTGGCTCAGCGGTTAGTTGTCAATAGCCATGTCAGTGATTCAGAGGTGGAACGTATTCTACTGGAGTTAGGGTACAGTGGCCTAAACGAAGAGCGGAATACCGCTGTTCCCGATGTGGCTGAAGCTAATACGACCAGTGTTCATATGGATTTATTGGCTCAAAAACAGACGGTGAATCTGGCTTTAGTGGGAGTGACATGCGCCAGTTGTGTCAATACCATTGAGGGGGCTCTGACAAATCTGGAAGGTGTTGAATCTGTGGATGTCAACTTTGCCAACCGTACAGCGACCGTTCAGTCTCATCAATCAACACTATCACTTATTCAGGCTATTCAGGCGGTTGGTTACGATGCCAGTGAAATCGTTGATGCTGATGAGGCGGAAGATATCAAAGCAGAGCAGGAAGCCCAAGAGTATCGGTTTAAAATCAGGCAAAGTATTATCGGTCTGGGACTGGGTATTCCATTGATGGGTTATGGCCTACTGGGTGGCCCTATGAATGTAAATACCCTCTCAGAGCAAGCTCTCTGGCTTGGTATCGGATTGTTGACATTGGTTATTTTGTGGCGAGCCGGCAAGCATTTTTTTAAGGGAGCCTGGAAAGCGTTCTTAAATCGTAACGCCAACATGGATACCCTTATTGCACTCGGCACTGGGACGGCCTGGCTCTATTCAATGGTGGTAGTTTTAGGACCTCAATGGTTACCTGAAAGTGCCAGACACCTCTATTTTGAGGCGACCGCAATGATAATCGGTTTGATCAACCTTGGGCAAGCGCTTGAGGTTCGGGCCAGAGGCAGAACGTCTCAGGCTATCAGACGGTTACTTGATCTGAGAGTAAAAACTGCGGTGGTGATTCGTGACGGACAAGATGTCTCCGTTCCTGTCGAACAGGTGATGCGGGGTGACAAGATCCGGGTAAGAGCAGGTGAGAAAATTCCTGTGGACGGTGTGGTCACTGATGGGCGTACGACGATAGATGAGTCTATGTTAACCGGGGAACCGATTCCCATAGAGAAGCAACCGGGCAGCCAGGTATCCGCAGGCACCATAAACGGTCAGGGAAGTTTTGTGTTTGAAGCGAAAAAGGTAGGTAGTGACACTGTTCTTGCTCAGATTATCAGCATGGTCTCCAATGCGCAGAACTCGAAACCTCCTATTAGTCACTTAGCCGACAAGGTTTCTGCCGTTTTTGTACCAACAGTTATGATCTTATCCATTATGACTGCTTTGATATGGTACAACGTTGGTCCGCAGCCAACTCTGGCCTATATGATTGTTGCCGCAACCTCAGTACTTATTATCGCTTGTCCCTGCGCTCTCGGGCTGGCGACGCCAATATCTACCATGATTGGAGTTGGGAAGGCGGCAGAGTTTGGTGGTTTGATCCGCAACGGAGAAGCCTTACAGCGGGCAAGTGAATTGGATGTTGTCGTATTGGATAAAACCGGGACCATCACACAGGGTAAACCTGAGGTCACAAACTTCCGTGTCTTTTCGGGTGAAGAAAATATTTTGTCGCTGGTTGAGACTTTGGAAAAAGGCTCTAACCACCCATTGGCTCAGGCATTAACCAGCTATGCGCAACACCACGCTCAATCTGGAGAGTCACCACAAGTATCCGAGTTTGAGTCCTTAACCGGTATGGGAGTGCAGGCTCACTACAACGGGAAAAGATTGCTCCTTGGTAACGATAAGCTTATGAATCGGTTTGGACTGAAAACAGAGACCGTGAGTGAATACGCCATCCAGTGGGAACAAGATGCAAATACTGTGGTGTACTTTGCTGTAGATAACGATATTCAGGCTCTTTTTGGTATCAGCGATCCTATAAGAGAAGATGCCCGAAGTGCGATTGATCGTTTTCACCAACAAGGTATTCATGTCGTTATGCTAACCGGAGATAACGAAAATACGGCTAGGGCGGTTGCGAGCTTGTCCAATGTTGACGAGTTTTACGCAGGGCTAATGCCAGAGGATAAGCTTAGCTGGATTAAAGAGTTTCAGGTACAGGGAAAAGTTGTCGGCATGGTTGGCGATGGGATCAATGATGCTCCGGCACTTGCTCAGTCCGACGTTGGGTTTGCTATCGGAAGCGGCACCGATGTTGCCATTGAAAGTGCGGATATCACTCTGATGCGAAGCTCTCTGCATGGTATTTCAGATGTTATAGGGATCAGCAGTGCAACGATGACAAATATCAAACAGAACCTCTGGGGGGCGTTCATTTACAACTCCCTGGGTATACCAGTCGCAGCAGGATTACTATTTCCATTTACGGGCTGGCTTCTAAGTCCAATCATTGCAGGAGCAGCAATGTCGCTGTCATCTGTTACGGTCGTCACTAACGCAAACCGGTTGCGCTTATACAAGCCTGGCCGTTCTATCAGTAATAAATAGGAGGTTGATATGTGGGTGAACGTAATAGGTCTTACAGCCATTGTACTGATCATCTGGTGGTTTTGGGGGAAACAACTCGGCAGAAAATGACAATATTGTCATCATTACCGTCCGGTTACTGACAGGTACTGTAGGCTAAGATCAGCACTAGATAGAGTAAGTAATTTGGAGAAAGTTATGAAAGCTAACAACAAAAATCACAGTTGCCATTCGGGACACGGCGCGCACAAAGGCCATGGTTGGATGATGCTTCTATGTGTACTGTTTATGGTCGGAATACCGTTCCTGGTTCTCTCCTCAACCATGAGTTCGTTTAGTCCGTCTCTGCTTGGTACCGCACTTGTGCCTCTGATTTTATGTCTGGTCATGCACGGGGTGATGATGAAATTTATGATGCCAGGAAGTACAAAAGATCAGGATGCTTCTCAAGAACCGCAGGATAAGAAAGAGGTGCAAATGGTAGAAGATAAAACGAATGATGGTGGTCGATTTAGCGCTTGATTTATCTCATTCAAAGCAACGAATCAGGAAACCAAGATTTCTAAGTCTTTTGATAACGCCGTACAACTTTAAATTTAAAAAAGAGAATAAGGATTGAATAATGAAAACTGTTCTTACAACAATGCTGATCGGTAGCCTTATTTCTGCACCAATATTTGCACAGGATATGGTAAAAGACAGCGCAACCGAAGGTTCTCATAATCAGCACCACGGTTCGGAGAGTAACACTTCTTCATCCGCTGAAATGCCGATGATGGATATGATGCAGAACATGGAAAATCACCAGCAGATGATGTCGCAGATGCATGCCATGATGACTGAAATGCATCAGATGATGTCAGAGAAAGGTTGCGACAAAGCAATGGGAAAAAATATGATGGAAAAAGAAAGCTAGTTACCGATTCCGTACACAATTTCTCTTTATCTACTTTAAATTTAGCTCGTGCTTATGGCCGGGCTTTTTTCTTTTTTTTCAAAATTTTAATTGATTTTTAGCATGATATAGATCATCTGAATATTTTGTAACTTCATGTATAACTATCTGATGTGTCGAATGTTTGCTGGATTAATATAAATGTTTAATAACTTGAAACTTGGTCAAAAGATAGGCCTGGGTTTTGCGACTCTATGGTATTTCTTTCCATTATAGTGATGATGAGTATTTTCACGCTGAATAAGGCTGATTTGGGTATAGAATCGTATAGTCGCCTTAGTGAAGTGTCTGACTTTAGTTATCATATTCGAAATAAATTGATTGAAGTGAAAGAAGATACACGAGCGTACTTATTGTCAAATAGTGATACAGACATTCAACGCTACAACAAACATATCTCGGAGTTGGACAAAGCCCTTCAGATGCACTTACCCTCATTCGACATGAAAAATGCAAAAGTGCTTAACGACATATCAAATAAACTGCATCAATATGATGAAATATTTTCAGATGTAATCAACCAAACAAAACAGAGAAGCGATGTTTTGAATGGTGTCCTTGAACGGAGTGGTGAGCATATGTTCAGTACCATGCGTCAACTTGCAGTCAAGGCTTATGATTATGGTGACACAGACTCTGCGTATCGGGCATCTCTGGTTCAGGAAAAGCTGCTATCAAGTCGGATCAATGTGTTGAAGTTTCTACAGTCAAGCAGTGATGAAAATTACGATATAGCCTTGAAAGATATGCAAGAGTTGAAAGGCGAAGCTATGGCGTTAAAGAACCTGTTAACCGAGGATTCATTGAAAGGCCTCCTTACTCAGTATCACACGTCACACAAATCGTATCTTCAAGCAATGAGTTTGATTCAACAGGCCGAAGTTGCCCGAAAAGAATTGATTCAAGTTCGCCTTAAAGGTTTAGAAACTGAAATAGAAAAAGACATATTAGAGATTCAATCTACCGTCAATGATAGCAAGAGAACAACCGAACTGGCATTGAAGTCAACAACAAAGCAGAGTATCCAGTTTACTACTGCTATTTCATTTATTGCCATTTTAATCGGTACTGTCTTGGCGTACTTGATGACTATCTCGATTACTAAGCCCATTTTGAAAGCTATCGATGCAGCAGATAAGCTTTCTCAGGGAGATTTATCGGGCTGCTCTGACGAATCAAGTGTTCGAAAAGATGAGGTTGGAACGTTACTCAATGCGATCAATGTTACGACGATACGATTGAGAAGTATGGTCAGCACGATTGCTGAAGCCGGTAAAGAGCTGAATCAAACATCTTCGGTGATGATCAATCTGACGGAGAAATACTCCAACAGTATCCAGAGACAAGAACAGGAAACCGATTCCGTAGCAACTGCAATGACGGAAATGACAGCGACCGTAAAAGATGTTGCTCAAAATACTTTAATGGCTGAACAAACAGCAAGTGAAGCAAGGGAGCAAGCAACGAAAGGTTATATCATTGCAAAAGAGACCACGCAGATAATCAATAAGCTAGCTCAATCCGTTGGTGATTCTGCTGAAAAATTATCTGTAGTGGAAGTTGAGTCCGGTGATATTGGCAATATATTAAATGTTATCTATGAAGTCGCGGAGCAAACGAATCTTCTCGCTTTAAATGCGGCCATTGAGGCAGCAAGAGCGGGGGAACATGGTCGTGGTTTCGCGGTTGTTGCTGACGAAGTAAGGCTACTTGCACAGCGAACTCGAGAGTCAATCACTCAGATACATACTATCACTGAAAAACTACAACATGGTATCCAAGATGCTGTTCAGGCAATGAACAATGGTAAAACTCAAACCGTGTCCAGTGTTGAACAGGTTAGCCTCATGGGCGACGCACTATCGGCTATTGAAGAGTCCGTGTCAGTTATTTCTGATATGAATACTCAAATTGCTAGTGCTTCTGGTCAGCAAAGTATCGTCGCGGATCGTGTCGGTGAACATATGAAATCCGTTGGTGAAATTGCTCGTAGAAATACAAACACGATTATGGATATCAACTCGTTATGTAGTGATGTCGGTAGTTTATCAATTCAACTGAGTAAGCTGATCAGTCAGTTTAAGCTTTCATAAATCAGCAAATTATTTGGATGGTGCCTGGTTGAGCTGAGATGTATAAAAATTCGCTTTAATTAAAAAGAGACGTTGGGTAGCTGAGCCACATGAAATGAGGTTGATAGATTGTTCAGGTCGGTTCTCATATTTTGAAGTGCTGTGTCTGCGCGGGCTTACCGTGGCACTCTTTCGTTCTCTGCCATTGAAGAGACAAGGAAGTTCAACAAATATGAAATTTGGTGCCCTCTTCCTTAGGTCTATTGCTAATCGTTCATCTCAGTACTGCTTGTTTCTTTGGTGAAAAGAGCGAACCAGATTTTTCGTATTCGTATCTTCTGTCGTTATTATTCATTCTCTCTCTGTTTAATCTCATATTAGATGGAGATAATGTTTATTAAGTAGTGATAATAAAAAAAGCTGAGCCTAATGCTCAGCTATAAATGATAAATAAAATAATGAACCTCAAATGTTTCCATATGAGTAAGCAGTGGATCTCTAGTATAAATGCAATATAATGAATTTTTCCTGACCAGGGAATGACAGATTTGTCATGGAATTAACAATAAATATAAGACATAACGCCATTGTTCTTAATTATTAATTACAGAAAAATTAATAGGATGATAGGTAATTGTTAAGCTTTACGATGCAGAGGGTGTTTTGTTATTGTTTATGTGAGGTTTTGATTTTTTTTTGTTTTTATCCAAGCAATTGCTTTTGGTAACATCACGCTTCTAAATGTTTTTCTACAGCAATGAACTGCTTTTATCGCTTTTTTCTATATTTTCCTCTGTGCTGGGAATACTTAAAATACAAATGGCAAAGGATATTAAAATTACACGAATGTCATTTTTGAGTCATGTTTATGACATGAATGAATTGTTAATTTCTCCGTTATAGAAATTAGATGAATGATTACCTATTCAAAAATATGCATGGTTAGAACAAATTAAGCAGCTTTGTCTGCTTAATTATTTTTTGAGTAGAAAGCAGCGTGATATTGCTTTGCCAGTATTTTAATTTTGTTGAGTGGGGCGATACCATAATATTATATGGCATATTTTTCTTTGTCTCCTTCGTGACTTTGTTAGTACTGGCATGCAATTAAATGGCCCCTCTCTTTCTGTAGTAGGGGGTAGGAATGTCGAAAGTTATATGAGAATCAATAGATTTTTGTCCTGTTTCGACAACACAAGGAAATTGCATAAATGATTGAAAAAAAATTAAAAATGGCTGCTCCTTTGGCAGTGGTACTAATTACAGCTCCGGCACTGGCTGATGTCGCTTCACCATCGCTAGATGGTTTGAAGGGTGAAATTGATCAACTGACCGCAGAAGTCGCTAAACTAAAAAATGACCAATCTGCTATCAGGCTTAATGGTTATTACCGTATGCAAGGCACGGCGGAAAGCCTCGATGAAACTGACGATAATAGTAGTACTTGGGTTGATCAGCGTCTGCGCATGAAGGTCACCGGCGACCTGAATGAAAATGTTTCTGTGGTTTGGTACGGTGAGTACGATGCTCCCTTTGGTGAAAAAGGCAGTAAGACGGTCGCAGGTTCAGGTGGCAAACTCAGTTCTGATGGCGTTGGTATTGAGACAAAAAACGCTTACGTTGATTTTAGACTACCGAATACGGACTGGAAGGTACGAACGGGTATTCAAGGGTATGGTTTTGGCAAATATGAGAGTTTCGTGACTGATGATGACATGAACGGCATCTCGTTTTTGGGCAATATAGACATGGTCAACCTGAGCGGGGGGTGGTTTAAATGGGATGAAGGAGAAAGAGATTCGTCAGACGACGTCGACTTCTACGTGTTGAATGGTGAGTTAAACCCTAACGATAATCTAAGTTACGGTTTTACTGGAGGCTCAATCAACAACAGGAACGAAGATGCCATTAATGGCACGGCTGCTCGAACGGACGATATTTATCTTGGATCCTACGTTGACTACACTTATGGTGACATGGCTTATAGCGGTTCTGTACTCTATAAGATTGCGTCAGGAATGGACTCAAATGCTTCTGATGGGGAAGCATTCATGTTAAATCTCTATGCTAAAAAACATTGGACTGGCGGTTATATTAAAGTCCACGGTATCTATATTCCTGCTGACGACAGCAGTAATGGGACAGATCGTTTTGCTGAAAACAATTCAGGTTATGAGCTCAACAATAGTAACCTGATGATATTTGGAACCGATTCATACTATAACAACGGCTCGCAAGGCGGTAAGGCAGTTTATGATGCGGCTTACCAAGGGTACGGCTTGTTGGGTTTGATGCTCTCTGGTGATCAGATGCTAGAAGATGACTACTATGTTAAGTATGGCGCTGGTTACTTCAGAGTGGCTGACGATGCCCCTCAGAGTGCTTCACAGGCAAATGGTTCGAATCTTGGTGCTGAATTGGCTGCACAGTTTGGCAAAAAATTTGCGGGTATATATGACTTGAGTTTGCGTGGTTCTTACGGTTTTATGGGGGATTTCTATCAAGAAAGCTCTGAGGACACATACAAGATTGTTGCTATGCTCAATGTCGTATTCTAATTGAATCATTAAATACAATTAATTTTATTATGACGGTCAAGCAGTCGCTTGACCGTTTTTCTGCGTTATCAAATCATTCAAGATTATTATTTTATTGAATCCAGGATGTTCTTCTCATGAGTTTTAATCAAAGTCGAGCCTTATGGATAACCTTTTTCTTATTAATGGGTTAACCGATTTTTACCATTCGGACCGTTTCCATTGTTAATCTTTCTGTGTATAGCGTTGATATCAACCAATGAGTTCAACTCATTAACTTTAAGGAAATATGACAAAATTGTCATCTTAAAGACCAGAGTTCGACACCATGGCACCATTAAGATGTGATCAAGTTACAAATATCAACGCAACAAAAGGAAATCCAATGAAACTGATGAAAACGACTTTTACGACAGCAGCCTTGATTTTACTAAGTGGAAACGTCCTAGCTGGCCAGTATATTGATACTTTTGGCAATTATGAGGAAAGGTTGGCAACTCGTACATTTCACACCGAAGCGGTCTCTTCAAAACAAGAAGCTTATAAATTAGGCTTACAGAAATTGCATGAACTTGATAACAGCTCGACACAAGAGCTCGACCGTAAATTGATGATTACAACATCAACCAATAACGACGTCCATTTGAATAAAAACGGTTATATTACTGTACAGGAATTTATGAATAATGCTGGACAGATACTGTATAAAGGGGAAGTCAACGTCAGTTATCATTACGCAGAACTTCGTGACCATTAAAACAACGAAGTAACAATGACTTGATTGCTCTTAATGTCAATGAGTCATTGTTACTTCTGTGCTAAATGGAGTCTGCTGAATATTCACTCAGCAAGATCCCATTCAGTTATTTGAGCTAATATGTATTTCAAAGCTTTAAGCACATAACACCATGATATTTATTAAAAATGAAGCTATTAATTATTGAAGATGAGCCTATAACAGGCAGCTACTTAAAAAAGGGATTTACAGAGTCAGGCTACGTTGTTGATCTCGCTTATGACGGTGTCGATGGACTCTACCAAGCGACTACTAATCATTATGATCTTATTATATTAGATATCATGCTTCCTAAGTTAAATGGTTGGCAAGTTTTACAGACAATGCGAAGCAGTCAATTAAATACGCCAATCATTATGCTTTCTGCAAAAGATCAGGTCGAAGACAGGGTTAAGGGACTAGAGTTGGGAGCGAACGATTATGTCGTCAAACCTTTTGCTTTTGTTGAGTTGCTTGCCCGGGTTAAAAATGCGTTAAGGCACCAAAATAGGCAAGTGAAGAATGATGCAACTCTAGATCTTGCTGATTTATCTCTGGATCTTTTGAAGCGGACTGTTTACAGAAGTGGTGAGATGATCGCTCTGACTGCCAAAGAATTCTCTTTATTAGAACTCTTTCTGCAAAGACGTGGCGAAGTTCTGTCGCGTTCACTTATCGCATCTTTGATATGGGACATGAACTTTGATAGTGATACCAATGTTATTGATGTGGCAGTTAAAAGGTTGCGAGCTAAAATTGATAAGCCCTTTGATGTTAAATTAATTCATACGGTGCGTGGAATGGGCTATAAATTAGATGATTCTCTAGAATGAAGCTGAAAATTAAAAACTCAATGGCAACTAAGCTGATGTTCATGTACATCGCATCTTCGTTCGTTGTGCTTGCTTCATTTGCCTTAATTCTTCAGTATTCAATTAAACATCATTTTTATCAGCAAGATTACCAACGCCTCGATAACCATTTCCAAACAATCTTTTCCGCGTTTGATAGTTTAAGTGATAACGCTATTACAGCGTTAAAGGCAGAATCGGCATATCTTTGGGTATTAGACCGGGAGGGCATACCTGTGTTCACAAACACGACGTTATCTCTGCCCAACAATTCAACAAGGTTGAACTCGATGGAATGGACGGTCGATGGACACGCATATCGAGCTTTCCGGTTTCAGCTAAAACACCCACAATACGGCGCTATTGTGCTTGGACTCAATGTTGACCATCATCTCTTATTTATTAGTAAATTTAATATTGTTCTATTTTGGGCGTTTGTCATAGCGAGCGTAATATCAGGTGTATATGCCGTTTTTATTGTTCACAAAGGGCTAAAGCCTCTGCTCGTTTTACAGAGGTATCTGAGTAAAGTAAGCGCGAATCGCTTGGATATCAGAGTACCGGTTGAAGAGCTTCCCGTAGAGCTGGTGCAACTGGTTGAAACACAAAATGAAATGTTGGAACGTTTACAGCGTGGCTTCAATCGACTCAGTGAGTTTTCGTCTGATATCGCACACGAATTAAGAACGCCTCTAACCAATATTATGACTCAGACGCACGTTTCTTTATCTTCTAAAAGAGCGGTGGATGAATATGAGGAAATACTCCTTTCCAATATGGAGGAACTGGAAAGGCTGAACAAGACTATCAAAGATACTCTCTATTTAGCTAAGTCTGAAAATCGCTTGCTTCACAGTAATAAAGAGGTGCTCCAATTAACAGAAATCATCAGGCCACTCCTTGAGTTCTATGAATTGATGGCTGACGAAAAGGAAGTTTGTTTAGAGTTAAGTGGAGATTGTGAGCAGTTTGGTGATAAACAGATGTTGCAACGTGCAGTTGGCAATATTATTTCTAACGCGCTGAGGCATTGTGATGTTGGCTCTATGGTATCCATACAGATTGTAGAAGGTGAAGAATACAATTCTATCAAGATAAAAAATACTGGAGAGGCAATCCCGGAGAGTTCTTTACCCTATCTGTTTGATCGGTTCTATCGAGCCGACAAGTCCAGGAAACATAGCAGAAGTATTGGCGCTGGGCTTGGTTTAGCCATTACACGATCTATTGTCCAGGCACATGGTGGCGAAATCACAGTGTCTTCCAGAGAAAGAATCACTGAGTTTAATCTCACAATGAAAAAGGGTGAGGTATAAACGGGCTTGGTTAGATTTCTTTAATGAATCCGTTTTGTGGCAATATTGTTGTCTAAATTAAACTTAAGTGCCTATTTATTACAATTCATGACATTATTGTCATATTTCAGTCAGGTGAAAATCAGTATACATCCTTTATTCTAACCTTGTTCTCATAATTATTGGTTCGATGAGAACGCTTTTTTCATTTCTTATTCTTTTCATGCTGAGTGTAGACTCAGCATTTTTTTGATCGCCATTTATTTATCAATAAAAATAAATATCACATTAGGAATTTTATACCACGCTGTATACATTCAGTTGTTATTGTTGTTTGTTGCGTTTATTTTATCATTAAGTTACAGGGTATGGTCTGTGTCCAAATTTTAGAGCGAAAAATTATTCGAATTCCCCTCAAATTATAGTTTTGTCATTATTGTGACAGTTTGTTGTCATTTTTAAAGTCTTAGTCTGACACCAATCCGTAAATAAAACTTCATATAAAGAGGTGTTAATAATGAAACTCAAAAAAACAATATTAGTGGTGTCTGTACTCAGTGCTTTTAATGCATTAGCCGATTCCGATACTTCCTATTTTGGGTATATTCGCAGTGGTATTGGTATGAGTGGAAACAATGGTCAGGATGTTCAGTTCCACAAGAACCAATTAGGTCGCTTAGGTAATGAGAATGATACCTATGGGGAATGGGGTGTTAAAAATGAGGTATACAATCAAAATGGCTTATCTTTCGACGTTGAGTCGATGGCTGTTATTTACACCGATGGTTCTACAGGATGGGAAACTAGCGAAGATGAAGATTTTACCGTAGCACTACCTCAAATTAATGTTCAGGCGAATGGAATAATTAAGTCCGCTCCTGAAGCAACGCTTTGGGGAGGGAAACGATACTACCAAAGACATAATGTCGATTTGGCTGACTTTTACTACTGGAATATTTCCGGAGCAGGTGCAGGTGTTGAAGGCATCCAAACTGAATCCGGTAAACTCTCGGTTGCCTGGATAAGAACAGACCGTGATGAAGTTGTCGATGAAGGGAATAATAGCGGAGTCTTAAACGTCAATGTCCTGGATGTTCGACTGGCTGATATCCCACTTTGGCGAAATGCTTCTTTAGAGGTGGGTGGGGACTATGCTCTCACTAACGAGAGTAGTAGTTATGAAGGCGATGTAAAAAATGGTGTCTTATTCAGTGTTGAGCTGACGCAAAATTTTAGTTTTGGTAAGAACAAAACGGTGTTCCAGTTCGGTACAGAAGGCTACGGTAAAGCCATTGCTGAATATGGTGATGGTTCTTGGTACGGAGCAGAAGCTGAGAGCGGAGCGGCAGCATACAGAATTATTAACTGGGGGGTTACTCAAATTGCAGACCAATGGGAAATGGGGCATCAGCTTGTCTGGTCATCTTCTACCGATGATATTGATGCAGGCCAAACGAATGATATCTCTTATTTTTCTTCCGTAGTGCGCCCGGTTTACAAGTGGGATGAGAACATGAAGACCTTGCTTGAAGTCGGATATTTTAATAGAAATGTAGGTGACGGATCCGAAGAGTCAGGGAGTAAAATCACAGTAGCTCAAGCTTGGACTACGGGGTTAAGTTATTGGGCACGTCCAGAAATTCGCTTGTATGCTAGTCATTTTAACGACTTCGATAATACGGACGCTTTAGGAGTAGGAAAAGACAGTGAATTTAATTTAGGTGTACAAGCTGAGGTTTGGTGGTAATTAAATAAAACATCATTGAGTTGATTGCTTTCTAGCAAACTATAATCCGAGTGGTATTAAATTACTCGGATTTTTTATGCTGTAACTCATTAAAATCACTGTTACTTTCTTTGATTTTGAACTTTCGTTTCAGATTCAACTATATCTATTGGGATTGATAGGGAAATAAAATGCTTTTATGACATTTTTGTCATTGTTTGGTCAGGCGAAGTTCAGGTGTTACTCTGTATACTAATATTGTTCACTAATTTATTGGTGATATAGAAGTCCATCATCGTAATTGTATTTTTCATTGAATTCTGCCTTATTTTTGAAGCCGAGCTTATTGCTCGGCTCTTTTTTTACTAGCCAGATAAACCATTGGAGGGATGACAAGCCACTGTAAAAGTGGAAACAAACCTATGCCAATTATTGGCACAATCGGCATAAGCGGGTCATATTCCCAGCGCGAATAAAATCTAGTATTGATGTGCTCCAGCACAATGGTCAATGCAATTCCTGGAAGAATAAAAAGAAAAACATCCACTAATGAAGCGGTTGATAGCCAATGCTTTTTGTTTACGTAAAAGACAAAATAGTATGAAATAACAGCGATGACACCATCCCCCAGAGATGCCTGAGTACAGATCCAGTTCATTGCCGGCAGGTTTGTTGACTGAGAGAACGTAAATAATGGCATCTGCCACATCTCCCAGAAGAAGTTTATGAAAAAAGAATAAAGAAAGACATATAAGGCAGAATAGTTTCTATTCGAACCTGATTTATATATAGCTGTCATGTCGAATTGTCTACAGTAAACATCGGTTACAGATCAGTGATTCGTATCGTTTATAAATTGTAATAAGAGTCACTTGATGGGGAAAAGTTACTTTGATTGTAGCTTAGTGAGTTAAATTGAGCCCCAAAAGATAACTCTTGGGGCTTATCGGGGTTAAAGTGTCATGTTTTTAGTCATACCCGCTTCAGCGTGGCCCGGAACATTGCATGCAAGCTCTACATTTGTATCACCATGGAAATGCCACGTTAGCTGTTTGGCTTTTCCTGGCTCGACAGTGACTGAGTTGCCTGAATCATGCATGTGTTGGCCGCCCATTTTTCTCATCATTTCTCGGTGTTCTAACTGCTCTTTTGCAGAACCAATCGTAAATTCGTGGTTGATTTTTCCGGTATTCATAACCACAAACTGAACAACGTCATTAGGTTCAATGTTTACCTCTTGTTTAAAGGTGATTTTCATATCGTCTGAGAGCATGACATAAGCAATTTTAGTCGGTTTTACGCCTGGGGCAGGCATGCCGACATCTGACATCCCTTCTGAACTCATCGTATTGCCATGATCCATTGTTCCTTGGTTAGTCATTGTCATATCCGCTAGTGCAACAGAAGAGCTTACCGTCAGGGCAATAGCTAGTGCGAGTTTTTTCATATGTATATTCCTTAATATTGGAGCTGATATTTACTTTGTTTCATGCTGTTTCCACAACTTAAAGATTGCTGGGATAACGAGCAGAGTCAGTAGCAGGGCAGATGCCATACCACCAATCATGGGTGCAGCAATGCGCTGCATAATTTGGGAGCCGGCGCCTTCTCCATACATAATGGGGATAAGGCCAATAATAACAGTGATGACAGTCATCATTACCGGGCGGACACGCAGTCCGGCACCTTCGCGAATGGCGTTGTTCAGGTCATCAGGCAGTAAGGGCACTTTTTTATCCTGAGCTTTAAGCTTGGTGAAGTGCCAGGCCTGATTCAGGTAAACCAGCATGATCACCCCAATTTCTACGGCCACACCTGACAGAGCTATAAAGCCGACCCCTACAGCGATAGACATGTTGTAATTGAGAGCGTACATCAGCCACAGCCCGCCAACCATCGCGAGTGGCAGTGTCGTCATTATGATCAGTACTTCTCCCACACGACCAAAGCTGAAAAACAGCAGTAGCGTAATAATGGTGAGGGTAATTGGAATAACAATGCTGAGGCGCTGTTTAGCACGTTCCATATATTCATACTGACCAGACCAGGCAAGTGAATACCCTGATGGGAGTTTCAGCTCGTCCGCCACACGCTTTTGAGCCTCACTGACGTAAGAGCCCAGATCACGGTCTTCAATGTCGACAAATACCCAGCCATTCGGGCGGGCATTTTCGGTTTTAATCACAGGAGGACCGTCTTCATAGCGAACATCTGCGACATCAGCCAGCGCAATTCGGGCACCGTTTTGAGTGACTAATGTTAAGTTTTGCAGTTTATCGACAGAGTCGCGGTAGTCTTGTGGATATCGAACATTGATAGGATAACGCTCAAGCCCTTCAATGGTTTCACCCACATTCATTCCGCCAACAGCCGTTGATACTACTTGCTGAACATCTTTAATACTCAACCCATAGCGTGCAGCGGCGCGACGTTTGATATCCACAGTCACATAGCGCCCACCGGCAACACGTTCTGCGTAGACAGAGGCGGTACCTCTGACACCATTTAAGATAGGTTCAAGCTCAGAGCCAATACGCTCAATCGTTTTTAGCTCCGGACCGACAATTTTAATACCAATAGGCGTTTTGATCCCGGTAGAGAGCATGTCTATACGAGTTTTAATCGGCATTACCCAGGCATTGGTGACACCGGGGAACTGGATTAGACTATTGAACTCTTTACGCAGAGATTCTGTTGTGACTCCTTCTCGCCATTCTTCGCGAGGTTTCAGTTGAATAACCGTTTCGATCATCGTCAGTGGTGCCGGGTCAGTTGCAGTATCAGCACGGCCAACTTTACCCCACACAGATTTCACTTCCGGAACGGTTTTTATCAGCTTATCCATTTGTTGCAATAATTCACGGGCTTTACCAATGGAAATACCAGGGAAAGTGGTTGGCATGTACATTAAATCTCCCTCATCCAGAGGAGGAATGAATTCACTGCCAAGTTTGCTGGTTGGATAGTAAGCGGAAGCCATCAGGGCAATCGCGATTACGATCATCGATTTTGGATAATTCAGACTAATGTTAAGCAGCGGACGATACAGCCCAACCAGTATTCTGTTCACCGGATTCTTATGTTCAGGGAGAATTTTACCTCGAATAAAATAGCCCATTAATACCGGCACTAATGTCACCGCCAGACCCGCCGATGCGGCCATTGCATAGGATTTAGTGAAAGCGAGAGGTGAGAACATCTTGCCTTCCTGTCCTTCGAGTGCAAACACTGGCACAAAGCTTAACGTGATAATAAGTAGCGAGAAAAATAGCGGGGGCCCCACTTCCTGAGCCGCATCCCCAATGATTTTCCAGCGGTTCTTATCGGTGAGCGGTGTTCGTTCTATGTGCTTGTGCACATTTTCTATCATTACGATGGCACCATCCACCATCGCGCCTATCGCAATGGCAATACCACCCAGTGACATGATATTCGCGTTGATACCCTGCCAGTGCATAACGATAAATGCAGACAGGATCCCGACAGGCAGGCTTAGCGCGATAACTAAAGATGAACGAATGTGGAACAGGAACAGTGCGCAGACAATTGCCACAACAATGAACTCTTCCGCCAGTTTTTTCCAAAGGTTATCGACGGCTGCATTAATGAGCGTTGAACGGTCATAAGTAGGAACAATCTCAACACCTTCTGGCAAGCTAAGTTTCAATTCCTCCAGTTTGGTTTTGACATTACTGATTACCTTGCTTGCATTCTCGCCAAAGCGCATGACAATAACGCCACCCACAGCTTCACCTTCACCGTTGAGTTCAGAGATACCGCGGCGCATTTGCGGACCCACTGAGATATCAGCGATATCACCTAGCATCAGAGGTGTCCCTTCTTTCGTTACTTTGAGTGGTAACGCCTGGATATCCTCAATACTGGTCAGGTAACCGGTGGTACGGACCATATGCTCTGCTTCAGCAACTTCTATGACGGAGGCCCCGGTCTCCTGGTTACCGTTTTTAATGGCCATATTCACTTGTTGAAGTGTCAGGTTATAGGCCCGCAGTTTTGTTGGGTCAATCTGGATTTGATATTGCTTAACCATACCGCCAACGGTGGCCACTTCTGATACACCATCGACAGTTTGCAGTTCGTATTTTAAGAACCAATCCTGCAAACTGCGTAGCTGCGCTAAGTCATGCTGCCCGGTTTTATCCTGCAATACGTAACTGAACACCCAACCGACACCAGTCGCATCTGGCCCAAGTGTGGGTTTGGCACTCTCAGGTAACTTAGGTGCAACCTGACTTAAGTATTCCAGCACCCGGGAGCGAGCCCAGTACATATCGGTTTTATCATTAAAAATGATATAAACATAGGAATCACCGAAGAAGGAGTAGCCACGAACGGTCTCTGCACCGGGTACTGCAAGCATCGCTGTCGTAAGCGGGTAAGTCACCTGATCTTCCACTACTTGTGGTGCCTGTCCCGGATAGCTGGTTTTGATGATAACCTGTACATCGGAAAGGTCCGGAATGGCGTCAACTGGAGTATTTTTAACACTAAACAGGCCCGCTGCGACCAGAGCAACCGTTGCCAGTAGCACGATAAGCCGATTGCTCAGGGACCAGCGAATAATGGTGTTGATCATTGCTCGCCTCCCAGATGCTCAATCTCTTTTAATGAATAATTGTCCTTATCTTTTTCAACTAGAAACCGGACCTGGTCACCCTCCTGAAGACCGGATAGCTCAACGTCGGGGTCAACGTTGAAATTCATTTCTCCTGCATCCCAGTGCCATTCGGTTACAGGTAAATGCTGAAGGGTAATCATGCCGAACTCTTTCATCAGCATGGTGATGTTGGCTTCAACCCACACACTTTGGTTGCTGTTACCGACACCATCAATGCGAGACAGATCAGCGGATTGACTGGACTCTGAATCTAACAGGAATTGGGCGGAGGAAACGACGTTACTTTTATCGGTTAGCCCTTCAAGAACTTCGACCTCATCTCCGGCTTCACGTCCGATACGGATACGCGCAGAGCGAAACTTACCGTCGCCTTCAGACAGTACAACGCGCGTCATGCCACCGGAACGAATGACGGCTGATTTTGGAATGGTCAGTACGGATTCATCGGTGACAGGCTGTAAGGTGATCTTGGCAAACATGTTAGGTTTCAGCTCACCTTGTGGGTTGGGGAATTTAAGGCGTAGTCTGAGAGTTCGGGTTTGCGGATCTAAGATAGGATAGACGTAGTCAATCTCACCGTTCCATTCCTGTCCTGGAAGTGCATCCAGCGTCATTGTTGCTTTACTGCCGGCTTTCACCCATTGTGACTGACGTTCAAAGACCTGAGCATCAACCCACACGTTATCAAGCGGACCTGCACTTATCACGGTTTGAGCGGGTGACAAATACCCACCCTCACGAACATTTAAGCTGGCAACGATGCCGTCTGCTTTTGCTTTAATGTCAATGGACTGAGACGCTCTGCCACGTTTTACGATGGATTGGATTTGTGGGCGGTCTACGCCTAATGTGATGAGGCGCTCAGTTGCGCCTTTGATTAATCCGCTACGACCGGTACGGTAAGCGTTAAGAAGTTCTTCCTGCGCCTTAACCAGTTCAGGTGAGTAAAGAGTAAATAGTACATCCCCCTGATTCACTTTATCGCCGATAGCGTTGACGTTAAGTTTTTCTACCCATCCCGAAACACGGACGTTGATTTGCCATAAACGGCTTTCATCGAACTCGATGTAACCCACAGTATCAATGCTTGGTGACAGCGGGGTAAGCTGAGCCTTGACCACTTTGACACCTAAGTTGTTTTCAACGGAAGGATCAATGGTAACCGTTCCTGGTTTACTTTCTCCGGCACCATCTTCGGCATAAACGGGAATTAGGTCCATACCCATTGGGGATTTGCCCGGCTTATCGCGTTTGTAACTTGGGTCCATGGGTGCGACCCAGTAAAGGGGCTCATTGCTGGCTTTAGCATTACTTGCGGTATTGCTGGTTGTCTCATTACCTGAAGCCGAATGCGTTAATATCGTTTGAGCACCAAAGCCCAGTGTCGCGCCAAGAATGAGCGCAATGGTTGTTACGTGAATAGTTTTCATTAGTTGACCTCGTTATTACTGCTCTGACGATGTAGCGAGTTGTGGCGTATCCACCTGATATTGATAGCTATTGAGTAGCGCTGACAGATTGTTATTCGTCAGATTTAAATCGGTGATAAGGCGTTGATATTCGAGTTTTAGAGCGAGCTCGTCTCGGGTGGCGAGGATCACATCATTGAATTGTGCGGTGTTGTTCTGGTAACCGCGTTCGGTGGCTTTTACCTGAGAAATAGCCTGAGGTATCAGTGTTGATTCAAAACGTTCAATGCGTTGTGACAGGTTGTTTTGATCAACAAATAACGAGTTGACCTTCGCATTGAGCTGTTTGAGCAAGGTATCTTTTTGAGATTGTGCAGCTCCAACCTCATATTGAGCTGCGGCTAAGTTTTGGTCCTGACGGTTTCCTGTGAATAGAGGAACGTCCATAGTGATAAAGGCGCTGACCACATCCGATGCCGGTTCTCCTTTCATGTTGTTGGCCTGACGATAGCCATACGACATTTCCACACCAAATTGCGGTGTGTAGGACTCTTTTGCAATATCGACCTGAGTGCGGCTAGCTTCAATGGTAGCATCAACCATACGAACCATTGGGTATTGGTTAAGTCGCGAGTAATAGTTGCCGTTACTCGTGGTGTTTTCCAACGTCTGCAAAGCTGACCAGTCCAGAGTATTCGAAGCCTGTAACTGATTTGCACTGAGTAACCAATCAGATCCAAGCCACTCGGATAACTGAGCAGTCAGTCTTTGTTGTGTCTGTGCATTAGCCTGAAGTTTCTCATCAAGTTTAGTGACCTGAAGCTGGGCGTTAATTAGATCCTGAGCTTCACTTTTACCTATGGCGTAATTGGTTTGAATGAAAGCTTCCAGCTCTTCCAGTAGTTGTTTGTTTTCAAACAGGATATTATGCGCTACCTGTTGATAACCCAATTCCAGCCAGACTTTTGTGATCGAATTGATAATTTCCAGTTCTCTGGCGGTCACTTTTAATTCGATTCCACTGGCTTGCTGGTTGGCTTTAACGCTGTTTAACTCAAGCGTATCCCCACGGCCAAATTGCTGTGAGATACCAGCAGAGATATTGGTCATCGCATCTTCATCGAATGCGAAATTGTCTACCGGCAGGCCGGATACCCCAAATTTGAGCTTTGGATCTTGCTGGGTAGAACTGGCTGTACCTGTTGCTCGTACAGCTTGTGCCTGTGCATAAAATTGACGGCGAGAATCGTCATTCGTCAGTGCTGTCGCGATAATTTGAGACAGTTGATTGGCGGCCATAGACTCTGCGTTACCTGGTTTTTGCTCACCAGCGTATACAGACGCAGTCGTCCATGCCACTGCGCTGATAGACAGCGCCAAAAGACATTGTTTAAATTTCACTTTTTTAATCCATCACAGAGCGCGTGACGCGCACGAGAGCTTTTCCGTACGAATTTACGGAACCTAAATGTTTAAGATGGATTTATGCTATCGGAGGTCGATAGAGGCTTTGCGTCTTACGGATAACATCACCAGAGGTTGGTGATGTGACCAGAGCGAGTGAGGTACTTACAGTGATTAAAACATGAGGTGTGGTCAGAGTCGCCACAGAGGCTACGCAGGTAGTGTCACAGCAGCTTTGGGCTGTATCAGAGACGACTTCACAGTGCCCTTTAGTGCTTACAGTGTCTTTTTCCTCAAGAGTTTGATGATGAGATGACATCTGTTGTGCCTGACAACTCATTAAGGAAACCATTTGTTGTAAGTCGTGCGAATTTGCGCTGTTCATCACTGTTGAACCTGATGCAAATCCAGACACAAGCAAAGCTGCTAATGTCCAGAGAGTGGTCCAAGTTGTCGGAATGAAATTTAAGCGCATACTCTATATCTATTTTTGAATGATAGTATTAAGTAGATCGATACGATCCTATATATGTCCCAATAAAATCGATTTAAATTACTGCAAACTAAAACGCGACTCTACTTATTGGCTTTAAGTAATACAACAAAATATTTATTGCTATCGATTATTGTCACGCTCTACATAATGTACTTTAACATTAACCTTACCCACGTATTCCAGCTCACCATTTTCATTCATTCGCTCTTGTACTGTTACGAAGCCGGCATTCTCTAAATGTGTGCTGTTTGAATTCACATTGAAAGTTAGAATGAGGAGTTCATTATTTAGTTCTTGTGCGGACATAGCTTTTAGAAGATGCAGCTCAGATAATGCTAGTTGATAGGCTTCATCTGACGTTGACGTCGGAGCAACAGCGACAGTTTTCATGACTTCGCGGCTGATGTAGTTACCACCGATGTACAACGGCTGTGCGAATACAGGTACAGCCGTAAGTGTCATTATAGAAACAAGAAGAGCGGTTTTGATTGTGTTCATGTTTTTGTCCTCAGAGTTATGATTTTCAGCACTGACATTCTTAAACACCAATGCTGACATTATTCTTTCTGAGAAATGACTTTTTTGTCATAAAGCGTAGATTTGTAAACCAGTAATTGGCTTATATAAAAGTGTATTCAATCAATGAAGGAAGGCGTTTTACATTGGCTATGTTCCCGTAAATTGTTGCTACACTGTATATAAATCCAGTTACCGAAGGGTTACTTATGATTCCTGCGCAATTTACTAAGTTGATGACTGAACTTGAGAACCTAACAGATAGCCAAGTTCGTTGTATAGAGAAGTGGCTGAAAGGTACGGATAGTACCTCACAGTTGATATCAGAGTTAGAAGAACGGATGGTTGAAAAACCAGAATGTCCACACTGTCATAGCTCATTGATTAATCGACACGGCAAAGTAAATAAGATGCAGCGATATCGCTGTAAAAACTGCGGTAAAACCTTTGTAGCAACAACGGCGACTCCGCTAGCCAGACTCAGATACAAAGAGCTTTGGCTGGATTACATACGGTGTATGCTCGATAGCAAAGTGTTGCGTGAATGTGCCAAAGAGTGTGGGATTAACCTGAAAACATCATTCAGATGGCGACATCGTTTTCTGGCTTTACCTTCAACGCTAAAAGCCAGCAGGCTTGAAGGCATTATTGAAGCAGACGAAACTCTGTTCCCGTATTCAGAAAAAGGGGCAAAGAAGTTGAGTCGTCCTCCTCATAAACGAGGAATGAAGGCTCAAAAACGGGGACGTTCTAAGGAAGATTGGGTTCCTGTTTTGACTGTCAGAGACAGAGCCAAAAACACCTATGAAGCGATTTTGCCTGATGTAACAACCGAAACTCTACACAAAGAGTTGGTTGGTAAGCTGGAAAAAGACAGCGTGTTGTGTAGCGATGGCTATAAGTCCTATATAGCGCTGTCAGAAAAAAATGACTTAATCCACAAACGGTTAGACGTGGCTGGCGGCATTAAGGTGATAGATAAAGTCTTTCACATTCAAAATGTTAATGCGTACCACAGCCGTTTGAAACTTTGGATAAAACGATTTCATGGCGTAGCCACAAAATATCTCGACCATTACCTTGGTTGGTTTAGATATATGGATACACCAGAAAACCTTAACGAAAACAGGCTGTTCCACATTCAACAACAGTTAATGGGAACATAGCCTTTACATTAGTGATTTGGCAGAGAAAAAGGAGTTTCCCCTACGTAAAGTAATTCGTATTTAACTAAATTAAGTAGAACCCCTAAATTGGTTTTGTCCAATGGCGTGCCAGAGAAGTGGTCCCCAATTTTGTGATCCCCAATTTTCGGACATGACTTTAAGTGATTGATCTGTTTTGATAGTACCCAACAATACTGGAACAGATTATGACTAGAAAACGTAGAAACCACTCTCCTGAATTCAAAGCTTGCTGCCGCCAAAGGTGATAAAACTGTCGCTGAGTTAGCGCAGAAGTACAACCTGCACCCTAACCAAATCTCAACATGGAAGAAAGAGTTGCTTGAAAATGCTGCCATGATTTTTGCCTCTAAAAGTCAGTCGGGCAAGGACAGCTCCGAAGAAGTGGACAAACTCCACGCCAAGATCGGTCAATTGACTATGGAAAATGATTTTTTGGCCAAAGTGCTCGGTCGCTAGACCGAGCACAGCGAAAGAGTTCGCTGGATAAATCCACCCAGTTACCAATAAAGCGTCAGTGCGAGCTTCTCAATGTTGCTCGCTCTACGGCTTATTATCAGCCTGTCGGACTCTCTGTTGAAGAGATTGAATTACGTCGTATGATTGACGAAATCCACCTTCAATATCCGTTCATGGGCAGTAGGCCTATTCGAACCGAGCTGGCTAAAAAGGGCCACAACGTTAATCGCAAGCGTATTGTTCGGATCATACTAGATATGGGCATTGGAGCGATTTATCCCAAGCAAAGCTCACAAGGTTTACCCCTACCTGTTGTGTGATATTGAAGTCACTTACCCGAACCAAGCTTGGGCTATTGATATCACATACATCCCAATGCCTAAAGGGTTCCTGTACCTAGTCGCCATTATCGACTGGTATAGCCGTAAAGTGTTGTCTTGGCGCTTCGAACACCATGGATACAAGCTTTTGCATTGAAGCTCTTGAAGACGCGCTTCAACACTACGGGCCACCTGATATCTTTAACTCCGATGAGGGTAGCCAGTTCACCAGTTCTGACTTCAAGGAGAAGTTACTTGACCACGGAACGGATCAGCATGGATGGAAAGGTCGCTGGGTTGATAATGTCTTTATCGAACGACTATGGCGAAGCCTAAAATAGCCGCTCATTACCCTGATTTGTCGTCACTTAAATTAATGGTGGATTTGGTAAACAAAGGCATCATTGATGAGAATGAAAACTTCATTGGTGCTGGAGCTTATACAAAGCTGAAAGAAGAATATCCGAATGCTTTCCCGTCTGGTGTTCTTGCTGTATAACTCATTCAGTAAGTTTGGCTTAGGTTACAACATCATTTCTAGCAGCCTACATCCGACTAAATTTACAAATGAATCTGGTGAGCCACTAAAAGATGTTGCAGCTAGTGATCTCGGTGTTAAGTCTGATGACACTGTAAATCCGTTAGATAGCTATTTGTTTGAAGATGTGTTTTATGACTCTGATTTAGAAAAAATGAACATCACTCAAGGTGAGATAAACGGTGATCTGTTATCTGTCACTGTTTTCACCAAAATACCAAAGAATTCAATCAAGATTCCTGTATCAGGCGGTTATACATATTCACCCGACTTTGCTTATGTTGTGAAAACAAGCAAAGGTGAATACTTAAATTTTATAATAGAAACAAAAAACGTTGACGGTAAAGACAGTTTAAGAAAAGAAGAAGAACGTAAAATAGAGCACGCTAAAGAGTTATTTAACCAAATTAGTAAAGAAGTAAAGGTTGAGTTTAAAACCCAATATGCTGGTGATGAGATTTTCGAACTAGTCAAACAAGCTGTCACTGTTTAGGATTTTCTATCTCAAGGGAGGCTTTGCCTCCCGCATCGTATTCGTTTCTATTTATACAAGAAACATCTAAATCATCCCGAAATAGAATAATCTAAACAATATGTGTCCGGAGACGTATCAGTAAGACCCTGACTAATATCGTGATCATCATATTCAAATTGTTGGTCATTGCACCTTCGGTGCGACGAACGACAATACGGTTTTTCAGAAGCAGTTTGAGAAAATAGAGCCTTGGACAAAACAAGGAATAACAGCTCATATTGGACTCTTTGCCGAAATGGGTGAAAAACCTACTTGATACTGAGGTTCAAGATTCACTTCTGGCTTAGTATTATAATTCACTCCTTTCCTATCTATTAAAATTGTTTAAAGAACAATTGCAGAAAGTGGCGCTTAGAGCCAATTTGGTTTTCAATTCGCTTGATGACTTGTGAAATAGCTGACTTACTTTTGTTGCTTTCAATTGCAATGCTGGTCAGAGGCTCATGCTTAGCTAGTTCTTCCAAGATTGATTGAGCTTTACCATCAATTTTCAGGAATGCTTCAGCTTTGGCTAGATCCGTTTTGCTCGTGTGGAACTGCTGAGGCTCTTCATGTAAAACAATATGGGCAATGTCACTGATGAAACGCTTATCAAACAGGTGATTTGCCTTGATAAGTGCTAGGAACGCTTCCAGGTTCGGGATGTCTGTTGATTGGGTAAAAACAGAAATGGATACATTTGCGTGTAATGTTCGTAGATTATAAAGCTCATGCATAGTTTCGTGAATGGACGTACCTAAATACAGATCACTGATGATGAATTGACAGCCATTAAAATCAAACTGCTTTAGTTCTTCCAGGGTAGTTAACGTTGTAATGGTAAGAGTACCGTTAGACGTTTTTTGAAAGTCTCGGCAAATCGCTTCTGCTATGATAGGCTGATCTTCAATGATGACAATATCCATGCGTATACTCAATGTTATTTAAACGGCTAATGCTACTTCAGAGTAATAAACTACCGTGATAGAAAAGAAAAAGAACAATTTAAGCAATAAAATTGCTGGCATCGTTCATGATTATTGGGTCGAGCATGATAGCACTATCGAGAACACAAATAAAATATTCGGGAAATCATTTCTCTGTATTATCTTTACAAGCATCTTAGGTATGGGATCGGTGTTCTATCTTGATGCAATAAACATGTTTGAGAAAAAGGTGGTGATTGGTAATTCAAACGAGATTGGAGTTAACAGGGAATTGCTTATTTCATATTTTAATGGTACATATGAGAGCGTTTCAAAATATATAAATAGAGATGATTACTTTGACGTGGTAGAAAATATTTCTCTGAAAGGTGTTAAATATAAAACTAGCCAAATACTATCAGGAGATATTGTATATCAAAACCTACACCTAATAGATAAGAAATCAACGTTGAATGTTAAGTTCGTTATTTCAAATGGTAGGCTTCTTTATATTTCAGTTCATTAGTTTATAAACTAGAGTATCTTGATTTTCCAATGGCTGAAATTCCCCTCTTTATGCTAATAATTACACAGTGCTTAGAGTCTATTAGATCCGAATGAATAGATATACCCTTTCCATTAGCCAGTCTTTTAAGAGATATCAGTCCCAATCCATAGTGGATTCGATTATGAATATCGACTCTCCTTCCGCAAGATAGCGTTTCTCTTTTTTCTATCTTTCTAAGCGTTTGGGGGGTTATACCCGAACTATCGTCCACAACAATCAGTGAGTAGTAGGATTGAGATAGTTTTGTCATCACTCTTATTCGATCTCCATTTCTTGATACGCTAATGGCGTTTGAAAGAACAATGCTCAATACCTTATTTAAAGTGCTTGGGCATAACTTTATTACCCGAATTTGTGAGTCTGCGGAGAAGTCGCATTCGAACTTAATACCGTAATGATTAGCCAGCGTACCGTATTCACTTAATGTAACCGATAACAATGGTTCTACACTATGGTAAATCATGGAAGGGCTATTATTGAAGGGACTGATTGAGGCAATAGAATATAGTGATTCTTTTATAGATAAGGAGTCAGCTAAATTTATTTTCTCATTCTTTTTAGAAGAAGAAACAATTGCCTCATTAATCGTATGGTTCATTGCATTTACTTTCACATGGACACTTTTTAGTGTTCTGTTAATTATGTGATTTTCAAATGCTTTAAAGCCAAAATAGCCAATCAAGGATAACCATACAAATAAGATGGTTAGTGTTCCAAACGTCATTTTATAGAACATAAACATCACAGATGGAAGCATGAATGAACCGCAGAGAATTAACTTTAATACTAGCGTGTTTATATTTTTAAACATGGTTTGGAAACTATTTACCTGACAGAGATATCAATAATTGGGAATAACTAAGAAGAAGTGTGATGATATTGATAGCAATACTCATATGCAATACATTTAGCTTAAATAATGAACGTGCGCTCAAATGATGAACACACATTTAGTTACGCTGTCACTAATGGTGTTAATCTAAGCATGGGGTGACACTGTAACTCGCGACATTTTTATGTAGTTTGGCTAATGATGGGTGAGATATTGCGAAATGTTGACTGAATCTTAAATACTAAACAGTTTTACAGATTTGTTCGGGTGTTTAGAATTTTCTTTAGTTATTATAAATCAGCTAGTTACGTCAATTTACGGAGTTATTTTTACCAAGAGTAAGTGTCGCTTTCGAAGTGATAGTATGGGGATTTTCAGTGTTTCACCAGAACAATAGAAACCAGGGGCGAATTACCTGCCTCAAATGTTCAAGCCGAACTCCACGCGACTCTGCAGCGAGTTTGGATGTGGCTCCTACTAGATACTAGAAAACACCTATAAATATGCCACACTGGAATAGTAGACGCATAACGTTAGAGTTTTGGGAATTTCAATCACGACAAGGAACGCTGGTAATGCTTCGTAGGGAATCGAGAAGAACCATAAAGGAACTTTTAATTGCGGCTGTGCTTGTTGCTCCTGCTATTTATTCAGCACAAACCGCATGGAAAAATGGTGAGAAGATAGATGATTTGGAGAAGGGCGTTCGTGGCGTAAAAGAATCTATGATTGCTCTATTGTTGGAGGAAGAACCTAACAAATCGGAGATGGTTACCAAGCTGTTGTCAAAGAACAGCCCATTGATAGACGGGTTAGGTGAGTTCGCGGATAAAAATTATATCTCTGCTTTTTCCGTGTGGTCAGATGCAGCAATGAAAGGTGACACATATTCTGCGTTTGCTATACATGCTGCAAAGGTCAGCTTAGTCAAAAAAATTGAAAGTCTACCAGAAGGGAGAGAGAGAGAAGAGTTAGAGTTTGTGATTAAATCTGCTCCAGAGGTCGAAGAAGAAAACGATACCTTTCAGGTTAAGTTTGAGTACTAACTAACAGACTGCTTTCAGAGTGCCAATCTGGACACCCTGATACGTCCTTGGTAAGCAGATAGACTATAGGTAGAGATGTTGAACATTTGCTGATTCTGCCGCTTCGTCAATGATGCCGCGAACTTTTTGCGCTGTGCTAGAGGGGGCACACGACGATTCGGAAAATAGTGTACGTTAAGAGCCTAACGCAATGATTATCTTAGCCAAGATGACCAGTTTTCGATGGGTAAACCCAAAAACTACTCACAAGAGTAAGCTGAAATGAAAAGAGCCGACAAAAATCGGCTCTTTTTTAAGTCTGAAGCCAATGGAACGAAAACGTACGCTAAGCTTCTTACCCATGACCTGCTCCCCTTAATCTAGTCCAGTCTACACTTAGTAATGTTCATCCAACCAAGGAGATGATGAACATGAAAAAGCGATTCAATGAACAACAAATCATTGCCATTTTAAAGGAAGCGGAAGCAGGTATCCCCGCCCGAGAGCTTTGCCGAAAGCATGGGATATCGGATGCGACGTTTTACACATGGCGCAAGAAATACGCCGGCCTGGATGTCTCTGAAGCCCGTCGCCTTAAGGCTTTGGAAGACGAGAACGCTCGGCTCAAAAAGCTGCTGGCTGAGACGCTGCTGGATGCAGAAGCACTTAAAATCGCTCTTAGCCAAAAGTACTGACCGTCGAGGACAAGCGCAAGGCTGTTAAAGTCATTCAGAAAGGCACCCAGCTTTCAGAACGCAGAGCCTGTCTGCTCGTCGGTATTCAACGCGCGTCACTGCGATATCAACCTCAAGCTAATCGCGAGGATGATAAGCTTCAGGCTCGTATAAAAGAACTGGCATTGGAACGACGTCGATTTGGTTATCGTCGAATCCATCGCCTGCTGAGGCGAGAAGGTTTTGATGTTAACCATAAGCGAGTTTATCGCTTGTACTGCGAATTAGGCTTAACGGTCAGCAAACGGAGACGTAGAAAATCACAGTGTGTTGAGCGAGAGCCTCTCTTGCTTCCTTCAGTACCAAATCACACTTGGTCTATGGACTTTGTTATGGATGCGCTTAGTAACGGTAGACGGATTAAATGCCTGACGATTGTGGATGACTACACAAAGGAGTGCCTAGATATTCCTGTAGCTACGGGGATCTCAGGGGATGAAGTCGTGATTACACTGGAGTCTATCGCTGCGTTTCGAGGTTATCCAGAAGCGATTCGAACGGATCAAGGCCCAGAATTTACAGGGAAAGCGCTCGACCAATGGGCTTATCAGCATGGTGTGATTTTAAAATTAATCCAGGCAGGAAAACCGACACAAAATGCTTATATTGAAAGTTTTAATGGTAAGTTCAGAGATGAATGTTTAAACGAGCACTGGTTTAGGGATTTGAGTCATGCTCGTGACCTAATCAGCCTCTGGCGTATGGATTACAATGAAAATCGCCCCCACTCAGCTCTGGGTTACTTAACTCCTTCTGAGTTTGCAGCGACAACAAGAACGGCACGAAACAGCGGTAATTTAACAAGCATTACTAATGAAGTTTTGGATTAGTTCTCGGGGGCAGGTCACCCATACAAAATCATCATACTTTCCTACAGCTGCTAACACAGATCAAAGGAAACTCTCAATAATCCGGTCTACACATGCTTGATTAAACTCTGCAAAATCAACTGCTTCACCCATAAAAATAAGCTGTTCTCTGGTTGGGTAACGTAATGTTCTTAGGTCTGTAGCATTTACTTGAGTATGACCGTTCATCTGACGGAAATACTTATCTACTAACGTGCTGTTAAGGAATACCCATAGACCTTTTGCAAGACCATCATCTAACGGCTCACCCAATGCATGAAAGTAATTTGTTTTATTTTCAAAACCCACTACTTCAACATCAGCAATATCAGCTGTGTAGATTGACGCAACGATTCTACGTTTCTCTTCTTTAGCGGTCAGTCTGCGAGTTAGAACATAAGTTCCGTTTTTAACCATCAGGTTAGCTGTGCTTTCGTTGTTTAAAAGTGCGTTCGGCTTTTTGGCATTTTCTACTGGCCATTCAATCGCACATTTTTGTAAATGTTGTGGAAAGATTAAAGGCACTGAACCATCAACAAAGTCGGTGCTTAAATTTTCTCTAGTGCGAAAATCTACAACTTTACCTGTGCTTGCCTGAATACTAAGATCTTCAAGTGAACACGGTAAACCACCTGCTCTAGTTGCTACGTTCTGTTCTTCTTCATCAGTGATGATATGAATAAAACGCTCTGGATTGTTTTCACTTACTACTCTGTCAAAAGGCACTTCATAAACATACGGGCTTGGATCTTCTGCACAAGAGCTAGAAGTGACAATAACCGTGTCTCTTTGTGGTTCACCTTTTGTTAAGTGATAAATAACGTTTTCCTGCAGTACTTTATCAGCCTTGAATGCTGATTTACGGCTATTAAAAACATGAATTTTGTTGATTGAGCAAGAGTCTAATAACAATCTACGGAAATCGTTGAAGTATGGACCGTTACAGAATGAACGGGGAGTGATTGCGACAAGTTCACCGCCTTCTTCTAATAATTCTATCGCTAACCCTACAAACGCTGAGTATAGATTTCCAGTTTCAAAACTAACCTTTCTTAGTGCTGCTCGCTCTGTGCCTTTTGAAGAAATTTTTAAGTAAGGTGGGTTAAGAATGGCTTTGTTATATTTAGGTTTGAAATTGTCGTTTAAGAGCTGTTCAACTGAGTGTTGAATAAAATCATCTTCAACTACGGTTTGATCCCACTGGACACCATATGATTCACACGTATTTGAACAATGCTTTAATGTATCAGACAGGTAATGATTCATTACGCTTGATAGTTCGAAGCAAGTTGAATCAATGCTTGTTGCATCGTTCTTAACTCGCTCAACAAACGCAGCCGTTAACGATCCTACTCCAGCTCCTGCATCAAGTAGACGGTGCACACCATCTACATTTTCAAACATATCAGCAAGAAGCTTAGATACAGCAGAAGATGACATAAACTGACCTAATTTCCCTCTAAGCTTTTCATCGAGTTTTCCATTTGCCGCAACTCGGTTAACATCCGCAATATCATTTAAGTTAAGGGGTAAATTTTGAGCCAATTCAGTCATACATGTTTTTTTATACAGTTGTGTGTTGAACGGGCAGTATCGCAAAAAACCTGCACAAAAGGAAGAAAAAAACCTGCACATAGGTTACATTGTGGGATCTGTTAGTTTACTGGTTGATATATAAAGAAAATGAGAGACAAAAAACTAGAACAAGCTAAAGAAATTCTCAAAGCTTTAGGCTTGCCAAAACAGCAATACAACGACAGATCCGCTTGGGTCTTTCTTGCTCTTGCTAATGTAAAGCCAACTGACGATTGGAGTGTAGCGACAGCGCCACTTTTACCGACTGTTGATATCATGAGTTTTATACGCTCAGAGTATGGCAAAGATTACCAACCGAACTCTCGTGAAACGATTAGAAGACAAACACTCCACCAGTTCGACCAAGCTCAAATCGTTGATAGAAACCGTGATAATCCTGCTAGAGCTACAAATAGCAAAGACAATAACTACTCATTGAATCAGCCTATCATCGAGATTCTACACACTTATCCTAACGGTAATTGGAAAGAGCTTGTGAAGAAATTCCTTTCTGATGTACCAACACTGCAAGAGATGTATGAACGCACTCTTAATAAAGAGAAGATTCCTGTTCTCTTACCTGACGGTAATGAAATCAAGCTGTCCCCAGGTGCTCATAACCAACTTCATGCTGATATTGTTCACGAATTTTGTCCTAGATTTGTGGGGGAAGGTGGTAAAGTCCTCTATATCGGCGATACAGCGAGTAGCCGTGATGAAGGTGGTAAACATATGGTTCTTGAAACTGAATATCTCGAATCATTGAACATCCCTCCTATGTCTCACGACAAGTTGCCTGACGTTGTTGTATATGATGAAAAACGCCAATGGTTGTTTTTAATTGAAGCTGTAACGAGCCATGGACCAGTCAGCCCTAAACGATGGCTAGAGCTTGAAAAAGCTTTGAACGGTTGTTCTGTGGGGCGTGTTTATGTCACCGCATTTCCCCATAGGGTTGAGTTTAGAAAAAATGCAGCAGACATTGCTTGGGAGACGGAGGTTTGGATTGCTGATAATCCAGATCATATGATTCACTTCAATGGTGACCGATTTCTTGGGCCACACAATAACAAACCAGAGATTAGCTAACGTTCTTCTCCTAGAATTAAATAACAAAGGTAGCGAGGAATACCTTGCTGCCTTTTAGTATTAACCCTCTTACAGCGATTATTCCTTTATAAATATAAAGTTACATTCTTAGCGTACAATATTTTCCGAATCGTCGTGTGACCTCTAGAGCACCAGACCTATCTTTTCGAGTAGTAACCATGCTTTCCAAATCATCCAAATTCCCTCATTACTCGGTGATGATTGCCGAATTGTCTTCGACCATTTCTTGTGCTGTTTTAAGTCGTTGACCAAGTTTGATGTAAAGCGCCTCTGCTGCATCGAAAGACAGTTCAAGTTTATGCGTGTGCAAATTTTTAAACTCTGTCTCTGTGTGAGCTATAAGCTTGTCGCTGACAATCTCAAGTTCAACGCCTTTAATGTGCTCAACTACATGAGATTCAGTTAATAGCAACACTTCAACTTCTTCTCTAAATGCCATGCTCATTTCCCCGTAATTTCCGTTACTTAGTGTTGTAAGCGTTAAACCAGCCGCTAACTGTCTCAAACTCGCTTTCTGTTAGCGCGATGTTCCCACTGCCATTTAAAAACTCAATGCGTTGATTGGTTAGTTCAAACTCATTTTCATTTAGCGTTATTGTGATGCCATTTACGCCAGTGGTGACAACAATATGAAATCGGCTATCAATTGGCTCACGAACTGCCATCAAACTAATTAAAACTTGTCCAGCCGTACAAAGCTGCTCAATCATTGTATTTTTAGCCATAGCTTCGATTTTCCCTGTTTATTACGATTTATGCGTTCCGCACATTGTTTCGCCATGTAATGCTGCATGTAAGCACTGAGTGCCACTCTTTGTTGTTGCAGAGCAACGGTCAACCATGACTTTTTCTACAAATTGAAAGACCGTACCCGATTTGTGCGGTTGGTTTTCCAATTTTGAATAAACCTCTTGGCTATACGAGTGCCATTTTTTAGATAGTTCCCCTTTACATATACCAACACCACCGTCATTTGATGTTGCAAAGTAATGTTCACTTCGAACAGCTACTGCTTTCGGTAATTGCTTTAACGGAACATCACTAATGACTTCACCATCCTTTGAACCGCCTTTAAGGTGAATATCTGTATACCCTCGCGACAAACTACCTTTTATATCTAACTCTGGATTTTTTCTGGAAACCTTGTGATGGTAAGCTATAAGGGCTTTTTTCCAGAAAAGACGAAAACTGGACGTTTTTCGAAGAAAATTAAAGTCTGGAAAACAGTTTTTCCAGACTTTAAGGGATTAATTAACAGATAACGTTCCAGAACAATTTTGTGGTCGGCACCATCAGCAATATAAATCCAGAAATATACAGTAGAGTGGTCAGGGCTCTAAGCACACATCGGCTGTATACTGTGCAGTTCCAAAAGTGATTGTGAAGATCTATTGCAAGAGTTCTTAGTACTGATGCATCTATGTTCTCAGTTGATTTTGACGATGATTCAAACTGTGAAATATTGATGAAAACCTCATGCCTTTTCTTTTTATCACCGTACTCTTTTTCAACAAAAGAGGACAACCCCAATAGTCGAGATAGAGTAATATGTTCAATGTTTTCTTGTACATATTCACGATTAGAACGGTACTCTTTAACAAGTGAGGGAGCTGACAAACTGTATAGCCCAGATGCTAGTGCAATCGCGATCAATCCAAAGTAAAGAAAGTAACTGTTGGAAATCGTAGCTTCAGCTACTTGCGTGGAGCCCACTCCAAGAACGGATGAGGTTAACGTGAACCACTCTTGAAATTTTTCACTAAATATGATCATGTATCCAATGATTGGCGTCAACATAGTTAGCTTAACTGTGTTGCTTTCCCCTAGAACTCTCAATGCTTTCCAGCTAGGTATTAGATACTTCATTATTTGTTTTCTCTTCCATAATAAGCTGCTGTTAAGTCTGCTGCTAGAGATCTAATCTTGGAGTAGTTAGAGCGTTTAGATACGTTGATAAGGGAACTAACGTTCTTGTTTTTAATTGTTAATTGATCAAGCTTATATTTTTTTACTACGTCATCTACCCAGTTTTCACTCGGTCTAGAAATCGAAAGTTTGTTTAGAATCCTAGTGTCACTTGGTAATACATGGTTTAGATAGTATTCCCAGCGGTCAGGGGTAAGCATGTCTAGCAAGTATTGTGCTTTAGGTTTCGCTGTATGAGATGTTCCATATGGATTGCCAAGTACAACACAAAGTAAAGCAGACACACATGCAGGAAGAGCTGGTGTAGGGATGGTTGTCCCTAGGTTCGCTAGGTTTTTGACTGGCGCTTCTTCATTGTAGAAATTATCCATTCCTTCATGAGCTTTGATTATTTCATCCGCAGCTTTTACGAATGAATCACTTCTCAGGTTTTCAGGGACGTAATCGAATCCATGGACTTTTAGTAGTGTTCTTTTAAGCCCACTAACAGAGATATTTTTCCCTGAAGCAAAAGTTTCAGCATACGTATGACCAACTTGCCATTTTTCAGAATCGAGTAAGCTTGGCCACATAAGTGGTATTAGTAGGTTACTGTTAGCTAGAGCGTGCTCTAAGGGGGCTCCATTAGCTTTTTTTGCTGCATTCATTAGAACGCTAATTGTTAACTTGTAGAAAAAATATGGAGAACTTTTGAGCATGTCGACTTTAGGGTCAGACTCGGAGAGTGTCTCTGTTTCTAATGCTTCGCGAAACTCGATAAAGGGCGTTGCTACAGGAATTTTTGGTTTACCCAAAACAGCTTTTACGCATGCCTTCAGAGACATGATAGCCTCTTCTTTATTTATATTTTGCTGCTCACTCTCTGTCATACTTAGTGTTGAGAAATGAGTTATTAGCTCATGTGAGTGCCTTAATCTCATTGCTTCAGTTGAACTAATCATACCTAGTTCTTCTGCGATTTTAATGGACTCTCTTGTAGTAATAATATCGTTGATATCATCATCTTCGGTGACGTCAGCTTTACCTAACATTTCACCTATTAGACTAACACCGACATTCGATAGTTCTGCTTTAAGCGCATTTATCGTGCGAGACCAAAGGTAGTTCATACCCATTTCATAAAAGCCGTTGTCTAAAGCAAAAGATATCTGATGTTTATCTTTTGTATTTAGCTGTAGAGCACAATCTGCAATTGCAGTAGCTGTAACTGCTGTTTCAGGAATAGTGACGATGTTATCTGGCTGCCAGAGTGTGATATTACTCATTATCAGCTCCTTTAAATTGAGTTAAACCATCTTGCGATTGCATATAAGCTCCACAAAGCTCTGTATCAAGTTTTGAACACAGTGCTTCAAATGCGCGACTTCGTGCCCCTCCAAAAGAATTTGTCGAAGAGGATTGAATAAAAAAATTAAAACCTAGTAGCTGGGCTTTTTGATTGAAGATAACTATACCATCTGTGTTTATCATACTTTCCAGAATATGAGTAAAGCTGATTAGTGTGCCAGCTTCTTTATCTTCATTAATACATAGAGTTACGAGTTTATGGAAGTCTATTACAGGTGACAATTGTATCCCATCGCCATTGAAAGTGGTCGGGGTTTGCTCGGAGGTCGATACGGCAATTAAGCATCCATGACTCTTTTTAATTGCTTCTGATAGAGAATCAGACAGTATTCTATGCACGAACTCTTTATTTTCTTGCACTTCATTTGTTATGCAGTCTATGAGCTTTGATAAGTCGCTTTGTGTTGATGTGTGTTTGTTCGCCGCTGGGCTTAAAGATATGTATAAAGTAGGGCCTTTGTTCGATCTTACTTCAACTTGGTCTTGTGTGACTTGGTGGACTTTAATTGTGTTGTAAGGAACATCTGTAGTAAGAACCACTTCATCGATTGAAGTCGTAATGGGATTGGTGTCACCTCTAAATATACCGTAGCATACTTGTGCATCTTCTTGGGCTATGTAAATACACCAACCATTATTAGCGAGAGGGGCACACTTTTTAAGCGCAGATCTCATAGCGTTAGATAAGTTAACTTCTGAGCCAATCTGCATCGAATCTGAACCAGGTAACATCTGGAGCGCAAGTGTAATATTGCTGGTGAGATACACTTTTGGATGAAGCTTAGTGCCTTCTTCTTGATACCTAGAAATATTGAAAACGAGCTCGGTCAGCGCTGTGTTCTGTTCGTCAGCACAGGCGGAAACAAGAGAATCATCGCAGAAGGTCTTCGTACTATCTAATAGTTTTGAGTGCAGGTTAATATGGGTCATTTTCGCAGTATATCCGTTCATATGCGCAGAGAATGATATATCACAACCTCTTAGTTTTAATAGTACTTAGCTCAAGCAATAGTAAAACTAGCTATCAACATCTAGCTGTGAGATGTAGTTGAGAAGTACTTCTTTTTGTGAAGGAGTTAGTCGACTTATGGCAATAGCTAGGTGCGCAGATAACTTATCCTCACAGAAAAAGTAACTTAACGGTACATCAAGCTCATCCGCAATCAGTTTCAGCGTTTGAACATCAGGCGAATGTTTCCCTTTTTCGTACTGATTCATCCTTAGGCTTGCCGAGCTTTCATCCATACCTATTTTTACTCCCAAGGCCTTCTGAGAGAGTTTTGCTTTTTTACGTACTTCTTTGAGGCGCAGTGGAATTGGGTTTTGGAATGACACTTGTGGTTCATATCTTAAAGCTCAATGGTAACTAAGATTTTCTTAGTTTTACTGATTTCTGTATACTAAGCAATCCTTAGTTTTTGGGTGGTGTTAGCAATACATGAAACGTTCTATGAAGATCAGTGCAGAGATGTACAAGTTATTGATTGAAAGAACAATGGATGGTTTTTCAGTAATTGAATTAAGGGATGAGTTTATTGCTCTGAAAGGCCCCTTCGTTGATCCTGATGAAGCGCGCAAAAAGGTTTATCGACAAATCTTACGGTTTATAAAGAAAGGTTGGCTTAGAAGTGAAGGAAGTGGTCGTCAAAAAAATACTTTCAGACAGATGCCTTTAAGGCTCTACATTTGGAACCAAAGTTGGGAAATGTAGATATTGAGATTGCTTCGAGTCATGACTACTCGGTGTTAGTGAGTGAGCGCAATCAATACAAAGGAGAACTAGAAATTGTTTTAGGTGAGATTGATGAATACCAGTC